>JANLWJ010000205.1:0-12139 GCA_031364455.1 Actinomycetes bacterium
CTCCCGGCACGAAGCTCGCCGGCATGGCGAACGCCGCAACGGCCAAGATCGCACCGACGATCATCGTTACAGCCGAGATCCGCATCAGCTCGGCGCTGCTGCGGCGCCGAGGGAGTACGAGGCCAAGCGTCGCTGCGACGAAGGCCATCAACGCGGCAAACGGCCCGGCAAACCCAGGGTGATCCAGGTTCGTGGCATAGACCACGACGAGCGCCTCGCCGGCCATGATGGTGCTAGCGCTGACCACCGACAGCAGGACAGCGCGCCGCAGGATTGGACGCCCGACCAGCGCCTTGACTCCGCTGCGCAGGAGCCCGCGCGCGGTGTCGGTGACGTCGGCCAGCGGTGCAATCTGCGGGATGCCGAGCAGGAGAAGACCAGAGACAAGGAAGGACAGGGCGTTGAGCCCAATGGCTGCCGCGAAGCCGAACAGGGCCAGGGCAGCACCGCCGACCAGGAACCCCAGCATGCTGGCGGCTTGCTGGGTGGACTGGAAGAGGACCATGGCGTCCTCGCGGGTCTCCTCGTCCGGGGCGTACTCCGGAACGGCGGCCGCCCGGGTCGCCTCATAGACCGACGTCGGTATCGAAGCCAGGAAGACCAGGGCCAGCAGTGCCCAGACCGGAAGATCAGGGACCAGGAGTAGCAGGATCAGCGCGGCCCGCAGCAGATCAGCACCGATCAAGAGGGTCCTGGGCGGGATCTTCGCCGTCCAGCCGACGAGTAACGGAGCGAAGAGGTAGGGCAGGTAGAGGGCGGCAACGCTGGCTGACGCCGCGAGCGCTAGATCGGTGTGCTTGTAGAGAAGGGCTGCGATCCCGAGCAGACCGATCCAGTCGCCCATCTCGCTGACCATCTGCGAGACCCAAAACCGTCGAAGCACTCGGTCGCGCGAGACGACGGCGACCCGGTGGAGGCGTCCGGAAACGGCCGACCGAACCCGCTCGTCCGGCTTGCGATGAGCGCCGCCGGACCGCTCGGGGCTCTCGGCACGGTCCACCCGAGAGGTATCGGCACCTCTCCCCGGTGGCTGGAGTGAGTCAGATACCCATCATGGGCGGGGCGGCCGCCTGGCGTTCGGCTTCCTCCTTGACCATGGAGGCGTCGAGCTCCTCCTGGCGCAACGTCGTGACGTCGGCCTCGGCTCGCCTGATCACCGCAACGGCTTCCTGGACGTCGTCGACGACCTGCAGGAGCTGGAGATCCTGATCAGACGCCTTCCCGCTGCCCACCATCGTGTCTCGCATCCAAGCGAGCAGACCGCCCCAGTAGGTGCGGTCTACGAGCACGATGGGGAAGGCGGTCACTTTTTGGGTCTGCACCAGGGTCATGGCCTCGAATAGCTCGTCCATGGTGCCAAAGCCGCCAGGAAGCACGATGAATCCGCTGGCGTACTTGACGAACATCGTCTTGCGGGCGAAGAAGTAGCGGAAGTGCACACCGATGTCGACAAACGGGTTGAGTCCCTGCTCAAATGGAAGCTCGATCCCGAGGCCGACCGAGACACCGCCGGCGTCCACCGCACCTCGGTTCGCCGCCTCCATGATCCCAGGGCCTCCGCCGGTGATGACCGCGTACCCGGCGCGCGCCAGGGTGGCCCCGACCTCCCTGGCCCGCTCGTACTCGGCGGTGTCGCGATGGACGCGGGCCGAGCCGAAGACGCTGATCGCCGGCCCCAACTCGGCCAGGGTTCCGAAGCCTTCAACGAACTCAGCCTGGATGCGGAGCACCCGCCATGGGTCGGCGTGAACCCAGTCAGTTGGACCGCGGGAGTCCAGGAGCCGCTGGTCAGTGGTGCTGCGTTGCATCTGGCCGCGGCGCAGCACGACGGGGCCACGGCGCTTCTCCGGTGGCCGGCCCACGCTGTCCTGACCGTGCTCGCCGTCACGTTCGCTCATGTCGCCACGCTAGCGGGGAATGCCCGGGAGCGAGGCATGTGTTACCGTATTAATTGAGAGTTCAACTACTGATTACACAAATACTGAATGTTCAATCATCACCGATCTCGCGTCCCGGAAGGACCCGCCCCATGACTACCACCGCACCCACCACCCTGGAGCAGACCACCGGCACCTGGGCGATCGACCCCAGCCACACGCGCATTGGCTTCTCGGCCAAGCACGCGATGGTTGCCACTGTCCGCGGCCAGTTCGCCGAGTTCTCCGGCGCCCTGACCCTCGACGGCTCCGCCCCTGAGAAGTCGGGCGCCGAGGTGACCATCCTCACCAGCAGCATCTCCACCAGCAGCGAGGACAGGGACAACCACCTTCGTGGCGGCGACTTCCTGGACGTTGAGACGCACCCCGAGATCACCTTCCGTTCGACTGGCGTTCGCTACACCGGTGGTGACGACTTCGTGATGCTCGGCGACCTCGCCATCCGGGGCACCTCCCGTCCGGTCGAGCTCAAGGTCGAGCTCGAGGGCCTGGCTACCGACCCGTTCGGCAACGAGCGGATCGGCTTCTCCGGCGAGACCACCATCAGCCGCAAGGATTTCGGCCTCACCTGGAACGTGGCATTGGAAGCCGGCGGCGTCCTGGTCAGCGACAAGGTCAAGATCACCCTCGACGTGAGCGCCATCAAGCAACCCTGACCCTCGGTTGGCCCATGACACCCCCTTGGGGTGCCTGAACCACCCTTTGGGTGCAACGTCACGTTCCTTTCAAATGACGTACTCAACGCGCCATTCATGACCGTCCCGCGTCAAACTCGGGAATGGTGGTGACGTCGATGAGTACGTCACACGTAGGCAACGTGACGTTGCACCCTTTGGTGGGTCTGAGGTTTGGTCGTCGGGATGCAGTTCCCTCGGACTAGGTGCTGAGCCAGGCGGAGAGGCGCTCCTCGCACTCGACCAGCTGATCCGCTGAGACCCACTCACCAGCGGTATGCGCCACGTGTGGGTCGCCTGGCCCGTAGTTCACCGCTGGGACGCCGAGCGCTGAGAAGAGTGCGACGTCGGTCCAGCCGAACTTTGCGCGCGGCGTCCCGCCGATCGCAGTCGCAAACGCCTTGGCCGCCGGGTGCTGCAATCCGGGGCGGGCCCCTGGTGAGCTGTCGGTGACCGTGAGGTCGAAGCCAACGAAAAGCTCGCGCAGGTGCTCCTCGGCGTCTTGCTCGGTGCGGTCGGGGGCGAAACGGTAGTTGACCGTGACGACGCACTCCCCGGGCACCACGTTCCCGGCGACCCCGCCCCGGATCCCAACGGCGTTCAGCCCCTCCCGGAACTCCAGCCCGTCGATCACCGGACGTCGTGGCTCGTACGCGCGCAGCCGGTCGATCACTTCGCCGGCCCCATGAATCGCGTTGACGCCCATCCACGACCTGGCGCTGTGAGCGCGCACCCCCGGTACGAGGACCTCGACGCGCATGGTTCCCTGGCAGCCACCTTCGACGATCGCGTCAGTCGGCTCGAGCAGTACCGCGAAGTCGGCGGCGAGCCAATCGGGGTGCTTGCGGCTCAACCGCAACAGTCCGTTGCGCTCCGACTCCACCTCTTCACCGTCATAGAACACGTAGGTGATGTCCCGGGCGGACGCCGTGATGGACGCGGCGAGCCGCAGCATGACCGCGATGCCACCCTTCATGTCGGCCGTCCCGAGGCCGCGCAGAGTGTCGCCCTCCCTGCTCGATGGCAGGTTGTCAGCGGGCGGAACGGTGTCCAGGTGCCCAGCGAGCACCACCCGCTCAGCGCACCCCCACGAGGTCCGCGCGACGATGGCGTCGCCGTCCCGGTCGACGCTCAGATGCCCAATGGTCCCCAGGGCAGCCTCGACGGCGTCGGTGAGCTCGGTCTCATGGCCGCTCTCGGAGTAGACATCCACGAGCGAAGCGGTGAGCGAGGCTGTGTCCTGGCCAATGTCGAGAGTCGCCACCTAGGTACCGTAACGAGGTGACCACCGCAGACCACGCTCCCGCCCCAGAACGCGCCGCCTTCGGGATCGGCCTAGCCACCATCTCCGACGCCGACGGTCGCGTCCTCGACGTCCGCTACCCGCGGCTCGGACTCGGTTGGGATCCCTCCGTCCAGCGCCGACTCGGCATCGACGGTGCTGGCCTCGTTGACGTCCCCGCCGACAAGTCCCACGAGCTGGTCGGAGCCGTGATCACCCACCTAGCCGGCGCCGACCTCCGCCGCGGAGTTCAGGTTCGGTTCATCGCCCTTCACGTCGCCGACCTCGACGCCCCACCCGCCGACACCTACGACGCCTACCTGCGGCTGCACCTGCTGTCGGCCCGACTCGTGCAACCTCGAACCGTCAACCTCGACGGCATCTTCGGGTTGCTCACCAACGTCGTCTGGACGAACTACGGCCCCTGCTCAGTTGAGGGGTTCGAGATGACGCGGTTACACCTCATGCAGGACGGCCCCGTCACTATTCACGGCGTCGACAAGTTCCCCCGGATGGTCGACTACGTGACGCCCACCGGCGTCCGGATCGCCGACGCCGACCGCGTGCGCCTCGGGGCGCACCTCGCCGATGGCACCACCGTGATGCACGAGGGCTTCGTCAACTTCAACGCCGGCACCCTCGGCGCCTCCATGGTCGAGGGCCGGATCAGCTCAGGCGTCGTCGTCGGCGACGGCTCCGACATAGGCGGCGGCGCGTCGATCATGGGCACCCTCTCCGGAGGTGGCCAGGAAGTGATCCGGATCGGCGAACGCTGCCTGATCGGCGCCAACGCCGGCGTCGGCATCTCACTGGGCGACGACTCAGTGGTCGAAGCCGGCCTCTACGTCACGGCCGGCACCAAGGTGACAACGCCGGACGGCGGAGTCGCCAAGGCACGCGACCTCTCGGGGCAGTCCGGCTTGCTCTTCCGTCGAAACTCCATGACCGGCGCCGTCGAGGCCGTAGCGCGCAGCGGCTCCTGGGGTGGCCTCAACGAGGCCCTCCATGCGAACGACTGACAGCTCCCGGACGCCACGCCGCAGATTTCGAACCACGGCGCCCCATGACGCACACTGGAATGACCATGACCGACCGCCCCTCCCGTTCCCGCGGCCTCCTCGTGGGGCTGCTGGCACTCGCCCTGCCCCTCACGCTGGTGGCTGGACTTGTCGTGTGGTGGAACGGCGGAATCGGTTCGATCATCGGCCGCAAGGTGTGCAGCGTCGACGGTCCCGGTGGCACGGTGCAGCTCGATCAGGAACAGATTGCGAACGCCTCCACCATCGCGGCAGTCGCGCACCAAAGTGATCTGCCGCCACGTGCAGTCACTGTGGGGCTGGCCACCTCGATGCAGGAGTCAGAGCTGCGCAACCTCGACGGCGGCGATCACGACAGCGCCGGCCTCTTCCAACAGCGTCCGTCGCAAGGCTGGGGATCCTTCGACGAGGTCACCGATCCCGTCTACGCATCTCAGGCGTTCTTCTCGGCCCTGATCGCAGTGGAGCGTTGGCAGCAGTTGCCGGTCACTGTCGCCGCTCAGACCGTTCAGCGCAGCGCCTTCCCCGACGCGTACCAACAGCATGCCGACGAGGCCAAGACGCTCACCGCCGCTCTCACCGGACGCCGCGGTGCTGCGTTGTCGTGCACCGTCCACGCCGAGGAAGAGCGCGACCAGAAACTCGACGCCACTGGCCTGACGCCGCGCGCCACGACCCTGCGCACTGCCATGGAAGACGCCTGGGGCACACAGAGTCTTGGCGGCTTTGCACCGGGAGGCGTCACGCGTGCGAACCCTTCAGCACACAACGAGGGACGCGCCATCGACGTCTTCTTCGAGCCGTACGCCGACCCGCAGATGCGCCACCACGGCTGGGCGATCGCGCACTGGCTGGTCGCCAACGCCGACCAGCTAGACGTCGGCATCATCATCTACCGCGACAAGATCTGGTCGGCGTGGCGTTCACCCGAAGGCTGGCGCGACTACGCCTCGCCCTTCGGCGACCCGAAGGACCCGACGCAGCGGCACCTCGACCACATCCACGTCGAGGTGGTCTGAGTTATATGGAGAGGGGTCGGCAGCGGAGCCCGATTACGCACGTCGCTTGGGCGGCGTGGCTGATGCTCCTCCTGGGCGCGGCTGTGGTCTTCCACAACCTCTACACCTTGCACTCGGCTGGCCTTGAGCCATTGGAGGGCTGGGACGTCTGCAAACCCAGAGATGACCAGACAGTGGTCGACTGCATAGATCCGGCTGACGTCCCAAACTTGTGGCCCCACGCCTTCATCGCTGCCGGCATCGCGCTCGCAGGGGTTCTGCTCCTACTGGGTGTCGTCGTGCACAAGCTGCGAACGCACGCCGCCGACGTGAGCCGAGCGACGGGCACCTGAACACCACAGCCGGCCGCCACCGTCCGGCCGCGCCTAGATCTGGGTGCAGGAAGTGCTGGCATCACAACACTTCCTGCACCCGGACTGGCCGCGCAGACGTGGACGTGAACGTGCGCATGTGTCACCCTGTTCGCAAGGCACGCATCAAGGGAGGCGCGCAGTCATGGGATTTGGTGGTGGTGGCGGCGCTGACGACAGTTTCCTCATCGGCCCGTTCCTGCAGTGGTGGGACAAACGCAGTGCCAAACGAGATGCTAAGCGCACCGCCAAGCTCGAGGCGAAAGCGGCAAAGCGCGACGGCAAGACCGAGTCGCAGGCGTAGCGGCCTGGCAGGAGCCCGCGTGCTAACCGGCGATCCGCGTCGCGGCCGCGTTGACGCGCTCGTCGGACGCCGTGAGCGCCACCCGCACGTGCCGACCGCCGCGCTGCCCGTAGAAGTCACCCGGCGCCACCAGGACGCCGCGCTCGGCAAACCACGCCACCGATTCCATGCACGGCTCGTCGCGGGACACCCACAGGTAGAGCCCAGCTTCGGAGTGCTCAACGGAGAACCCCGCCTCACGCATCGCCGCGAGCAGCAACTGTCGCCGCGCCGCGTAACGCTGCCGTTGCTCGACCACGTGTGCGTCATCGTCCAACGCAGCCACCATCGCTGCCTGCACCGGCGTCGGCATCATCAGCCCCAGGTGCCTGCGCGCCTCGAGCAGCGATGACACCAGGACCGCGTCCCCCGCAACGAACCCGGCGCGGTAACCGGCCATGTTCGATCGCTTCGACAATGAGTGCAGGGCTAAGACGCCCTCGTGCGACCCGCCGCACACGTCGGGGTGCAGCACCGAGACCGGACGGGCGTCCCATCCCAGCTCGATGTAGCACTCATCAGACACGACAACGGCGTCACGTTCTCGCGCCCATTGGACGACCTTGCGCAGGTGCTCTGCCGGCAGGACGCGTCCGGTGGGGTTGGCCGGGGAGTTGACCCACACCAGGTCAACCCGCCCGGGGCCGACCGCCATCGTCGAGTCAGACGCCATCACCTGCGCACCAACGACTCGTGCCCCGATGTCGTAGGTGGGGTAGGCCAGCTCCGGGATGACCACCCGGCTGTCCGGCCCCAGCCCGAGCAGCATCGGCAGGGAGGCCACGAGCTCTTTGGTTCCGATGGCCGGTAGGACCGCGTCGGCGCCAACCCCGGTGACCCCGAGCCGGCGCACCATCCAGCCGACGGCCGCATCGCGCAGCCGCTCGGTGCCGTGCGTCGTTGGGTAACCGGGCGCGTTGGATGCCTCAGCAAGGGCCACCTGCACCACGTCGGAGACCGGGTCGACCGGCGTCCCGACCGAAAGGTCGACGATCCCACCGGGATGGCCTGTCGCCAGCGCCCGGGCATCGTTGAGCCGGTCCCACGGGAAGTCGGGGAGCCGGTAGGCGAGCGGAGCGGTGCTCAGCTCTCGACTACCTGCGGCGGAAGGGCAGCGACGATCGGGTGGTCCTTCTCGATCTTGCCGGTCTTGGCTGCGCCTCCTGGCGAGCCCAGATCGTCGAAGAACTCGACGTTGGCCTTGTAGAAGTCCTTCCACTGTTCGGGCGTGTCATCCTCGTAAAAGATCGCCTCGACGGGGCAGACCGGCTCGCACGCACCACAGTCGACGCACTCGTCGGGGTGGATGTAGAGCATCCGCTCGCCCTCATAGATGCAGTCGACCGGGCATTCGTCGACACAAGCCTTGTCGAGCAGGTCGACACACGGCTGGGCGATGACGTAGGTCACGATCTCCTCCTCAGGATGACGCCGCACCTAGTATTCACGACCACCGTCTCCACCCGCGCCAAGGGGTCTGCCGTGCCTGCATCAGAGCCGTCCAGCGCCGATGCTCGATGGCCGGAGCCAGCCTGGATCAGCACGGCCCTGGGACGCCGCGTCAGTGTGCGCTCTGCCGCCGGGGTGCCGGGCCCAACGGGTGGTCCCGGCTTCCGTGACGCCGTCGGGTTCCTGGAGTCCGTCGAGCCCGGGGGCAACTGGGTGATCCGGACCAGGAACGGCAAAGCCGTCATGGTCGACCCGGCAGCAGTGGTCGCGGCCAAGATCGTGCCGGATGCCCCAGCCCGGCTGCGCTCTGCGTCGGAGATCGATGTGGCCACACTCGAGTACATCGCAGCGCAGGCCTGGCAGCCACTCGAACAGGCACCCCTGGGCGAGTGGGTACTCCGGGCCGCAGGTGGTTTCACCGGCAGGGCCAACAGTGTCCTTCCACTCGGTGACCCGGGCGAACCCCTCGACGAGGCTCTCGCGCGGATCACCCGGTGGTACGCAGACAGGTCGCTTCCGCCGATGATCCAGGTACCGCTCCCGCTCTGCACCGACCTCGACGGCGCTCTGGCCGAGCGCGGTTGGGAGGCATACAGCGCGGTCGCCGTCATGGTCTGTGATCGTGACCCGCTACTGATGGCCACCCAGGGGGCCTCTGCACCAGCAGAGCGCGTGACCATCGACATCACTCCGACGCCGGACGCCGCGTGGCTCGCCTCGTTCCGCTACGGCTCGGAACCGGTTCCGGCTGCAGCCGTTCCGATGATGACCAAGGCCGAGCATCCCGTCTTCGTCTCGGCACGCGGACCGGCCGGAGACACGCTGGCCATTGCACGGGGTGCCGTCTGCGGGCGTTGGCTCGGCATCACCGCGGTCGAGGTGGCGGCGCCCTACCGTCGACAGGGGCTAGGGCGCTCCGTGATCGGGGCGCTCGCTGGCTACGCAACTGGCCACGGCTGCCGGCACGTCTTCCTCCAGGTCGCACACGACAACATCGGTGCCCACGAACTCTACGAACGGCTCGGGTTCGTCGCCCACCACGACTACGTCTACCGCCGGCTGGCCGATAGCCGCCGATAGGGTCAGCCCGTGGGCCACGATCGCTTTCAGCAGCCGGTCGGAGTTGCCCTGCGTAGCCACCAGACAGCCATAGCCGGGCTGCACCTCCGCGATCTGTTGACCGACGTCGATCGGCCAGCCGCGATGACGCTGGCTGCTGGCCCCCTCACCGTCGACTTCTCCCGGATGCTCGGCGATCCCACGACGCTCCACCTGCTCGCCGATCTGGCGTCCGACCTCGCGGTCCCTCAACAACTGGCTGCCATGGCGTCCGGCGACCCGGTGAACACCACCGAGGGGCGAGCAGCTCTCCACACGGCACTGCGCGCGAACGCCCAGCCGCCAATCCTTGTCGACGGAGAGAATGTGCTGCCGGACGTTGCCCGTACAGCGGCGCGGGTCAGCGACTTCGTCGAGGCCGTCACCACGGGAGCTCGTCCCGGGTCGAGCGGGACGCGCATCACCGATGTGATCCTCATCGGGATCGGTGGCTCAGACCTGGGCCCCCGCATGGTGGCTGCGGCCACCCGGCAGCATCACACGGGACGCGTTCAGACTCACTTCGTCGCCAACGTCGACCCGGCCGAGTTGGACGCTGTCCTCCCCGGCCTTGACCCAGCGACCACGCTGGTCGTCGTCATCTCCAAGACCTTCACAACGGTCGAGACCCTCGCCAACGCGGCCGCTGCCAGGGCCTGGCTCGTCGATGGTGTCGGCGAAACCGCGCTAAGCCACCATCTCGCGGCGGTGACAACGGCCATCGACCAGGCAGCCGCATTCGGCGTCCCTACTGATGCGGTCTTCGGTTTCCGCGACTGGGTGGGTGGTCGCTTCTCGCTCTCGTCAGCGGTTGGGATTGGCATCGAGTTCGCGATCGGGCCCGCCGGTATGCAGTCGCTACGCGTAGGCATGCGAGCAGTGGACGCCGCGCTTCTCACCGACCCAGTGGCACAGAACGCAGCGCTGCTGCTGGGGATGCTCGACGTCTGGTACGGGCAGTACTTCCGAGCGACGTCCAAAGCGGTCGTCCCTTACTCCCAAGACCTTGCTCTCCTCCCGAGTCATCTCCAGCAACTCCAGATGGAGAGCAACGGGAAGTCGGTCACCGCCGAGGGCACACCGGTGTCGTGGCCAACATCCCCCGTCGTGTGGGGCGCCCCGGGTACCAACGGGCAGCACGCCTTCTTCCAGCTGCTTCACCAAGGGACGCACCTGGTGCCAGTCGACCTGATTGGTGTTCGCTCGATCGTCGGCACCGAACGCGCCGAGCTGCTTCAAGCCAACCTGCTTGCACAGGCAGCAGCCCTCGCACTCGGCCAGACGCCGTCCGCGCTGTCGACCGCCGGGGTTGACCCCGCCCTGGTGCCCCACAAGGTGATGCCAGGTAACCGACCCAGCACCTTGATCTGGCTGCCAGACCTCACCCCTCACAGCGTTGGTGCGCTCATCGCCCTGTACGAGCACGCCACAGCAGCGGCCGGTCTCGCATGGGGGGTCGACCCTTTCGACCAATGGGGCGTGGAACGCGGTAAAGAGCTCGCCAGCGGCCTTCTTCCCGCAGTCACCGGCGGCCCGGTACCGGAGGGGACAGACGCCGCCACCGTCGCATCACTAGCGCATCTGCGGGGCGGCGCGGGGCCCTAGCCGCCTCCACCGCCTCCGCTCGCCCAACCCACCAACGTGGCCAACGTGCACTGAGGTGGCGGCCGAACGCCACGTCTGGCCCACTTTCGCCACGTCGGGCTCAGGTGGGAACAGCTAGCTAACCGCCACCACCACCGCCGGTCCCGCCTCCCCCACCGCCACCGTTGGACCCACCACCGCCGGGCTTGTCGGATGGCTTGTCGGACGGTTTCGGTTTCGGCTCCGGCTCTGGCTTGGGAGTACAGATCACCGTCGGTGCTGCGTCGTAGGACGTGAAGAGCGGCTCGCGTCGCTCGACAGCACCGTCGCGCGACCAGACTCGAGTCACCGTGATGTCGAACCCGTCGACCCCGTACTGAGCGACGCACCCCTCAGCGTCGTCGTAGACCGTCCCTGCCGGCCGCGTGTTCTCGCGCGGACCGAACTCCGCTTCGATATCCCAGTACTTCGTGCTCCATGTCGTCGTCGTTACGGACGTATCGGTCAGCGACGATGTGATGTAGACGCCGTACGGCGTGTCATTGCGGAACCGCAAGTCGAGGTTCCCCCACGAGACGGTGGCTTCGAGGCCAGGCAGGTAGCGCGAGATCCAGAATCCGTGGGCCCGCTGCTCGACCCTGGTCATCCCGGCAAAGAACGCGGTATGCCACATGGCGGTGGTGATCGTCGAGACCGCGCCGCCGTAGTCCTCGACCAGGCGGTTGCCAACGATGACGTAGCCCTTGACAAAGCCGTTCTCCGGAGTGCGCTCGCCGACCACCCCGTTGAGACTGAAGGTCTCGCCGGGCTCAAGCAGCGTGCCGTTGATCTTGTCCGAAGCCACACCGATGTTCGTGACGCGGTACGCCGCATAGGGGAACTCCTGGGTGAAGGTTGAGGTCACCTCAGTGACACCCAGGTCCTTCGCCTCAGCCGTTGTGAGATCGGGTTCGACGCGTTCGAGGTCAAGGGCGACCGCTCGGCCGGTCGACGCCAGCGCATCCACCACACCATCGGCCAGCGTCTCGTCGTCAACACCGCGCCCAGCCTTCGCAGGAATGACCCGTGGCGTCCCCGACGAGGTATCGAACGTCGCATCTTGTGCAGGGTCGCCGACCTGAGCCAGCGGGGTGGCGATGAGCTCGCGGAGCAGCTCGGCGTCCACCATGGCCCGCATACCGTCGTCGCGCGCGCGGAACGAGAGCACCGAGGCAATCTGCTCTGGGCCCACGGTGATGTCAGCTCCTCCGATGGTCAGCGTCACCGAGCCGGAGATCGCCTCCTGTGCTTCGGTTTCGGCAACAACTGCGACCTCCTCCTCGGAGACGAAGGGCACCACCGGTTCAACCGCGCTGGTGATCGCCGC
>JANLWJ010000304.1:0-8969 GCA_031364455.1 Actinomycetes bacterium
CGTGCTCGACGGCGAACCGTCGGGCCAGCCACGGCTGCACGGCAACCAGAACCACACCGAGCCCGATGAGCGCTGGGACGATGGTGTCGAAGGCCGACTCAGGGAGCACGAGCAGCAGGGTGGCTCCGGTGAGCCCACCCAGCACTGACGCTGGCACGAACCGGACCATGCGAGCGCGCTGCGTCGAGAGCTCGCGGCGATAGCCGACGCTGCTGGCCGCCGATCCCGCGACCAGACCGACCGTGTTCGTCACGTTGGCCGTCAGCGGTGGCACGCCGAGAGCCACCAGCGTCGAGAAGGTCACCAGGGTGCCGGATCCGACCAGGGCGTTGATCCCCCCAGCGGCAACCCCGGCAGCCAGGATCGCCAGCCACTCCCACCAGACCATGGGGGCCAATGCTAGAGCGCCAGTTGGCCGATCCCCTCGTCACCGCGCTCTGGGCCAGATGGGGCCGAAGCCGCGTCAAGCCGAGAGGGAGCGATGCCGATGCTCAAGGCATGAGCCCGACGCGCCGCTCGCGCCACCGGGTGGCTGCTGCTGCCCGTTCACGCCTGGCCGTGCTTCTGTGTGCGTCGGTGTTCGCTCTCTTGGTCATCTCGGGCTCGGCCCGAGCCCAGACGTCCGAGGACGTCCAGGCCAGGGCTGACGCGGCAGCAGAACGAGTTGCCGCACTACAGACCGAGGTCGAGACTGCCAGCTCGGAGTACCAGGAGGCGCTCCGCGGGCTGGCCGGAGCCGTCACCAAGGAAGTCAGCGCCGATGCTGCGGCTGACGCGGCATCGCACGCCGCCCTGATGGCCGACCTGGACCGCGTCGCTGCTGTCCGGGCACTTGAGCAGTCCGGCGGATCGCTGGCCATGGTCGACGGCCTGCTCGCCTCCGGTAGTCCCAGCGACCTCGCGGCGCGGATGAAGATCTCAACCGAGGTTCTGAACGCGCTCGCATCGGGGTCGGAGTTCCTAGCGACGGCAGCTCAACAGAGTTCGCACCTTGCTAGCCGACAGGACAAGGGCACAAGAGCGAGCATGGTCACCGTTGCCGATGTCGAAGCCGCTTACCGTCAGCTGGATGGACTTCTCACCGAGCAGGAAGAGGTTCTTGCCACGCTCGACGAGCAGGCTCGCGAGCTGGCTCAGGCCGAGCGCGTCCAGGCCCGCATCGATGCCGAGCGGGCAGCAGCGGCAGCTGCGGCATCGTCGGCTTCGGGCGAAGCGACCGCCGGTGGAATCCCCAAGTCCTACCTGGCTCTGTACCAAGCCGCCGCTGCTACCTGCTCCGGTCTGCCATGGCCGGTCCTGGCCGCCATCGGCCAGGTCGAGAGCGGGCACGGAACGAACACGGGCCCATCGTCGTCCGGAGCGATGGGGCCGATGCAGTTCCTTCCCAGCACCTTCGCCGCGTACTCGGTCGACGGTGACGGTGATGGCGTCGCTGACATCTGGAACCCGGCCGACTCGATCTACAGCGCGGCACGCTACCTCTGCGCCAACGGTGCAGGCGGCGGTCCACGAGCCCTGTACAACGCGATCTACCGATACAACCAGGCCGACTGGTACGTGCTCATGGTCATGCGAGTTGCCGGCGAGCTGGCCACCCGCTTCGGCGAACCAGTTCCGGCGGCGGAGGCTCCCTGAGCTGGAAGCGCTCAATCGACGCGCATGAACCAGACGTGCGGACCCTTTCGCGGCATGTCCTCCTCTGCGACAACCACGAACCCGAACCGCTCGTAGTAGGGAACATTGCGGGCCACCGAGGTCTCCAAAAAAGCGCCAGCTCCTGCTGCTGCCGCAAGGTCGAGGCCGTGACGGATCAGAGCTCCGCCAATCCCCGCCCCCTGCGCCTCGGGATCCACGCTGAGCACTTCCAGGTACCACGTGTCACTAGGAACGAAGGACTCGATCCATGCCCACGCCTCCTCAGACGAGTCCACCGCCACCTGGCTGCCAGGAGGCACCCATACCGCGACGCCCGTGTCATTCCCGGCCAGCCACACCATGCCCAGCTCGGTCAGTGGCGCGTAGAGCGTCGCGGCGAACTCAGCGATGTCATCGGCGGCTGCAACCCCGCCGAACGCCCACTGAAAGATCGGGTCATCCTTCAGCGACCGACCGAGCACACCCGACAGATGAGGGAGATCAGACGGTTCTGCTCGTCTGACGAGGTGCTCCAGATCAGACAGAGTCAGTGCTTCCGCGGAACGCCTGACCAATCTGGGCCATCGCACCGGAGAGCTCTGCCGGCAGGATCCAGAGCTTGTTCGATGGGCTGTTGGCAATCAGCGGAAGCGCCTGCAGGTACTGGTAAGCGAGCAGCTTGGGGTCGGGGTCTGCGCGGTGAATGGCATCGAAGACCGTCTGGATGGCCGACGCCTCACCCTCGGCCCGCACGATCGCCGCACGCGCAGCACCTTCGGCCTCCAAAATGGCTGACTGCTTGGCGCCTTCGGCCGTCAAGATCGCCGACTGACGAATACCTTCGGCAGTCAAGATGGTGGCCCGCTTCTCGCGCTCGGCCCTCATCTGGATCTCCATCGCCTGCTGCACCGACGCCGGCGGGTCGATCGCCTTGATCTCGACCCGGTTCACCCGGATCCCCCACTTGCCCGTTGCTTCATCGAGAACACCGCGCAGCCCCAGGTTGATGTCCTCACGTGAGGTGAGCGTGCGCTCGAGGTCCATCCCGCCGGCAACGTTGCGCAAGGTCGTGACCGTGAGCTGTTCGATGGCCTGGATGTAGTTGGCGATCTCGTAGGTCGCCGACTTCGGGTCGGTGACCTGGAAGTAGATGACCGAGTCGATGCTGACGACCAGGTTGTCTGCGGTGATCACCGGCTGCGGTGGGAACGAGACAACTTGCTCACGGAGGTCGATCAGTGGTCGCACCCGGTCGATGAACGGGATCACCAGGGTGAGTCCTGGCGCTAGCGTCCGGTGGTACTTGCCGAGGCGCTCGACGATACCGGCGCTAGCCTGCGGGATGATGCGAATCGCCTTGGCAAGAACGATCAGCACAAAGAGCGCGACGATCGCGATGACGATCCAGACGGCGTAGTTCTCCACGGTCACTCCCCTGTCGAACCGGAGGCCGGTTCAGTGTCGGGGGCGTCGACGACCGCCGTTGCCCCATCGATGGATACAACGACGAGGTCTGCACCTGGTAGGAACTCAGTTCCTGGATGGCTGACTCGAGCTGACCAGATCTCGCCGCCGATCTTGACCCTTCCCCCTCTGGTATCGACGCGCTCAACCACCAGAGCTCCCGCCCCGATGAGTGCGTCGACGTTTGTGTCGGTTCCCTCGGTCTTGAGCATCCGCAGGCCAACAGGTCGCAGGACGAAGAGAGTCAGCATTGCCGCGATGACCGCGGCCAGGCCCTGCGCAAGTACAGGAAGACCGATGGCCGCAGCAATGGCACCGGCAACCGCACCGACAGCAAGGCTCGCGAAGAGCAGGTCGAGCGTCAGCGCCTCGATGCCCAAGAGCACGAGCGCCCCGAGAACCCACCATCCCCATTCAGGCATGTTGCGAGCGTAGCGTTCCGCCGGCTTTCATGCGGGCAAAGGTCCGATAGCGTCGGTGTGTGGTCGATGACATCGCGTGGACGGCAGCAAGAAGGCGCGCCGCCGAACTCGGCGATAGGCCACAGCGCCGGTCGACCGTCCCCCTGTCCGATGCCTTGGGCACGGTGCTGGTTGCCGACATCCACTCACTCGTTGACCTCCCGTCCTTCGACACGTCGGCGATGGATGGCTGGGCGGTACGAGGTCCTGGCCCCTGGACGGTCGTCGGCGACGCTCGGGCCGGTGAGCGCCAACGGACACTGAAGGAGGGTCAGTGCGTTCGGATCAGCACCGGTGCTGTCGCACCTCACGACTCAGCCGTCCTTCGGAGCGAGCGGGGTAGGGAGATAGAAGGGGTTGTAGAGGCGGGTTCGGATGGGCTGGCAATCGGCGACGACATCCGTCGGCGCGGCGACGAGGTGCGCACCGGGGAAGACATTCTGCTCGGCGGACAGCTCCTCACGCCGCCTGCGCTCGGCCTCGCGGCAGCTGCCGGACACGACGTTGTCGAGGTTGTCCCGCTGCCCCGTGTGGCGGTGCTCGTTCTGGGTGCTGAGCTCGCACACAAAGGGCTGCCGGTTGATGGGCTGGTGCGTGACGCGCTTTCGCCTCAGC
The DNA here is from genome assembly GCA_031364455.1 of Actinomycetes bacterium. Lineage (GTDB taxonomy): Bacteria > Actinomycetota > Actinomycetes > JAHEKZ01 > JAHEKZ01 > JAHEKZ01. Next base: position 4,176 of record JANLWJ010000304.1, read on the forward strand.
TGCCAGGGTGGATCGAGGCGATCGGCGCTGAGCTGGTGTCGCTCACCCACGTCACGGACTCACTAGATGCCACCGGTCGCGCTCTGGGCGAGGCCGCTGCGGACGTCGTGATCACCACGGGCGGTACTGCTCGTGGCCCCGCAGACCATGTGCGCAGCGCCGTTGATGCCGTCGCTGGGCAGTGGATCGTCGACGGCGTCGCTGTACGTCCTGGGCACCCGATGAAACTCGCGGCCTTGCCGGACGGTCGAGGACTTGTTGCCCTACCTGGCAACCCGTTGGCAGCGCTCTCCGGGCTGGTCACCCTTGTCTGGCCGCTGCTGGACGCGCTAGCTGGCAGAACCGCCCATGATCTCGTCACGCGTCCGCTCACTGCTGGCGTTGACGCATCGCCCAGCGCTCATCGCCTCGTACCGGGACAGATGGTCGATGGGTCCGTGTGTCTCACCACCCGGCGGGGCCCGGCAATGCTCTCCGGAATGGCAACTGCAGATGTCTTGGCGATCATTGCCCCCGGTGCCCGCGCCGAGGCTGGCTCGATGGTCGAGGTGCTACCGCTGCCCTGGGGGTCCGGGCTACTGGTTTAAAGGGCTCGGCGGCAACAGAGCCCTGGCAAAGTACCTGCCGGAGTGCTCTGACAAGAGCAGGGGAAGCCCGAAGGTTGCGGTGAGCCAGGGCGTGGTGACCACCTGCTCCAGTGGGCCGGCGGCCACCACCTGCCCACCACGCATGAGCAATGCGTGCGTCGTGTGCTGCGGAATCTCTTCGACATGGTGGGTCACGAGTACCACTACCGGACCATCGGGAGTAGCTGCGATCTCCGAGAGTCTCCCGAGGAGGTCCTCGCGCGAACCAAGATCGAGCCCCGCGGCCGGCTCATCGAGGATCAGTAGTTCGGGGTCGGTCATCAGCGCTCTGGCGATCTGTACCCGCTTGCGCTCGCCCTCGCTCAGGGTCCCGAAGGAGCGTTCGGCCAGGGCGCCGACCCCCAGCAGCGCCAGAAGATCGGCTGCTCGATCGCTGTCGATGGACAGGTACTCCTCGCGCCAGCGACCGGTCACGGCGTAGCTGGCTGACATCACCACGTCGAGGACGCGCTCGCCGGGCGGGATGGTCTCTGCCAGGGCAGCGCTGGTCAGGCCGATCCGGGGTCGAAGCTCAAAGACATCAACGGCACCGAGCCGTTCGCCCAGTACCTCGGCGCGGCCAGTGGTCGGGTGCATTCGCGCCGAGGCGATCTGCAGCAAAGTGGTCTTGCCGGCGCCATTGGGGCCCAAGATCACCCAGCGCTCCCCCTCCTCGACGCGCCACGTGACCCGGTCGAGGATTCGAGCACCTCCTCGGACCACCGTGACATCGGCGAGCTCGAGAACAGGCACGTGGCCAACCTACGGCGGACGCCCCTCGCGGACCTCCGTGGCGCGCGGCCTACCGTTGCCGGGTGTCCGTCGACCTGCTGCAACGCGCAGCATCGAGCGCTGCCTGGCTGACGGCGGTGCTTCGTGGAACCGCCGGAGTCGAGCAGGCCCTCGATGTCCTCAGTGCTGCCGGTGAGGCCCCACTCTTCTTCGTCCCCGGTGAGAGCGAGCCCCTCACGCTCCCGTTCGCGGTGGCCAGGTGGCGACGACTTGGCGTGCCTGGATGGATGTACCTCCCCGTCGCGCCGGGCGACGCCGCCGGGCTACCGGGCCCTGCCACATTCTCGGCCGCGGCCCTCGACCGAGGCGTCGCGCTGGTCGCGGCCGACGGGCCGTCGATGGGGCTGATTCCGCACGACGACGAAGAAGCTGGCGTCTGGGGTGAGCATCAGACGTCGAGGCCGGCCCGGGGGTACGTCGACTCCCCAGCAGAGGCTGAGTGGTCGCTGCTGGAGGCACTCAACACCGGTGTAGCGGCACTTCAGGCAAGTGACCTGGCGAGCTGGCGAGATGACGCCGACGACCTGCGTAACCAGTGGGCCGTTGCCGAACCCATGCCCCCAGGTACCGACTCGCGTAGCGAGCGACTCGCGTTGCGTAGCCGGCGGATCCTGGAGCTGTTGGCGGCTGCGGGTGTCGACGGCGATGGTGGCCGAACGGCCGCTGAGATGGCGATCCGACGGTCGACACTTGCCGATCTCTCCCGGACTGCCAGACATGCACATGCCGTCGCGTGGAACGCCGGTCTGCGACGCCCACCGGAGGCTGGGTAGCGTGGCACCGCCATGAGTGACCTTCACCTCTCGCCGCCGTTACCTGAGCCGCATCCCACGGTTGTCACGATCACCGGAACAGCGGTACTACTGACCATCTCCGGCCCTGACCGCCCTGGAGTCAGCCGTACCTTCTTCTCCGCCATGGCTTCACTACCCATCCTGGTGCTCGATGTCGAACAGGTCGTCACCAGCGGGCAGCTCATCCTGGCGTCCCTGATGATCCCCGACCCCGCCTTGCACGTAACGGTTGACCAGACCGAGGCGACCCTTGACGCGATCGAGACCACGGCCACCGAGGCAGTGAGCAACATGGGGCTCTCGCTCAGTCGGGTCCGCAGGCCAGCAGCGGAAGGTGCGGCCGTCCCGACGCAGACCCACGTCACCGTGCTCGGGTCGCCCCTGCGGCCAGGGGCCCTTGCGACGATTGCCAGAACGGTCGCTGAGTGCAACGGGAACATCGAGAACATCGAACGACTGGCCGCGTACCCAGTTACCGCGATCGAGCTGCACGTGTCAGGAGCCGACCAGCAGGTGCTGCGCACCCGGCTTGCCGCCGAGGCGGCGAGCTCATCGATCGACATCGCGGTGCAACCGGCGGGCCTGCAACGCCGGGCCAAACGGCTGGTCGTGATGGACGTCGACTCGACCCTGATCCAGGGCGAAGTGATCGAGATGCTCGCCGCACATGCCAACTGCGAGCCAGAGGTAGCCGCCATCACCGAGTCCGCAATGCGCGGCGAAATCGACTTCGCTGAGTCGCTGCATCGGCGAGTCAGCCTGCTCGCCGGGCTGGACGCCGGAGCGATCCACTCCGTCGCTGCCGCCGTTGTCCTCACCCCCGGTGCCAGAACTCTGATCCGAACCCTGCATCGCCTGGGATACCAGTGCGGCATCGTCAGTGGGGGCTTCGACTTCGTGACCGACCACCTGACCATCGAGCTCGGGCTGGACTTCGCACTTGCGAATCGCCTTGAGGTACGTGACGGACTCCTGACGGGCAAGTTGCTCGAGCCGGTCATCGACCGTGCAGCCAAGGCTCAGGCGCTGCGCGACTTCGCCAAGCGCGCCGGAGTCCCACTTGCGCAGACTGTCGCCATCGGGGACGGCGCCAACGACCTCGACATGTTGCAGGCCGCAGGTCTCGGGATTGCGTTCAATGCCAAGCCGCTGGTGCAAGAGGCAGCCGACACGTCGGTCAACGTTCCCTACCTCGATACGATCCTGTTTCTGCTTGGCATCAGCAGAGCGGAGGTCGAGGTAGCCGACGGCGAGGGGTGACCGCTACAACTAGCGCGCCACCACCACTTCCTCAAGGGTGACCGATCCATCGCGCCAAGCGCTCCACTGCGCATCTGTGCGCAAGATCGCGAACGTCGACGTCTTTAAGGTCACCGGCACACCCGACAACTCGCTCGCCAGCTCCTCGAGCCCCTCGTTGTGCCCTACCAGCAGCACCGACTCGGTGCTGTCCGGAAGCTGGTGCACCACCGCCAACAGCTCCTCGCTGCCGGCAAGGTAAAGCTCTGGCATGTCTAGGTGCTGACCGACGCTCAGCGACTGCGCCACCGAATGCCACGTCTGTTGCGCGCGCAGGGCCGATGAGACAAGGGCGCGATCAACGCTCGGCATGCGTTCAGCCAACATCTCGCCAGCCACGGGGGCCTCGCGCAGGCCGCGATCGCTCAGCGGACGGTCGTGGTCGGTGACGCCGTCGGGGTAGGCCGACTTTGCGTGCCTGAGCAGAACGAGGGTGGGCATAGGTCATCCGCCGATCGCGTGTACTCCACCGTCGACGTGGATGATCTCGCCGGTGGTGGCCGGAAACCAGTCCGAGAGCAGCGCGACCGCCCCTTGAGCGGCCGGCACCGGGTCGTTGACGTCCCACCCGATGGGAGCGCGCGCCATCCACATCGCCTCGAACTGCTCAAACCCCGGAATGCTCTTCGCTGCCATCGTGCGGATGGGCCCAGCTGCAATGAGGTTCACCCGTACTCCCTCGCCGCCGAGGTCGCGTGCCAGGTAGCGGGAGGTGGACTCGAAGGCAGCCTTGGCCACGCCCATCCAGTCATAGGTCGGCCACGCGACGGTGGCGTCGAACGTCAGGCCGACAACCGACGCCCCCGGCGTCAACAGCGGACGACAGGCGACAGTCAGCGACTTCAGCGAGAATGCCGAGATCTGCATGGCAACGGCAACGTCGGGCCACTCGGTGTGAAGAAAGTTCCCGCCGAGGGCGCTCGCCGGTGCGAACCCGATCGAGTGCAGCACGCCGTCCAGGCCGTCGACATGGGCGCCGACGCGCCCAGAAAGGGCAGCAAGGTCTTCGTCGGACGTGACGTCGAGCTCGACGACAGGTGCAGCAGCGGGGAGCCGTTTGGCGATCCGCTCCACGAGGCGCAGTGTGCGGGCCTGTGAGCTGAGGACGACCGTCGCCCCTTGCTCCTGCGCCAGGCGGGCGACATGGAAGGCGATCGATGCCTCGGTGAGCACACCGGTCACGAGTACACGCTTGTTGGCCAGCAACGACATGCCTGCTCCTGCGCTCGACGGATGGACGACGTGTTCCGGGGTGATCGTAGGGGTTCGGGGCCCTTAGTGGC
>JANLWJ010000222.1:0-2304 GCA_031364455.1 Actinomycetes bacterium
GACCATGGCGCGGAACGCGTCCAACGATGGAGTCGATGTTTCGATCCTGTCAGAGGTTGGGTCGGACGGGTCCTTGGCGTCGTTGAAGTAGATCAGCGCCCGCAGGTTGGGGAACTGTTGTGCGAGCACCTCTGGCGCCGATGCGAAGAGTGCTGCCTTTGCTTGTTCCTGGCCAGCAGTCGGCGACTCCATCACTCCCCACTCAGCCAGCATCAGCGGTCTGCTGGGGTTCGTGTCTTGAGCCCAGGCATAGAAGCCGTTCCAACCCGAATAGTCAGGGTAGGTGCGGTTCACAACGCAGGAGATAGTGCAGCCAGCCGGATTCTGCAGGTACGGGGCGTAGCCAACCCAGTCGACGTAGCTGTCGCCGGGATAGAGCGCTGGCCACATGCTCTGCCACCGTGGGTATCCCGTCATATTCCACACCCACGTGATCGGTGTGTTGGGGGCGCCGGCCTCGATGCGGTCCACGACATAGCGGTACATCGCCGCGTAGTCATCGGGGGTGCGTCCGCTGCCGGGCGTCAGATCGACTTCGTCCTCGGGTTCGTGGTGAATGGCGACGAACATCGGATAGCTGGCTTGGCTCATCGCGGAGGCGCTGGAGTCGAGGTAGGCGTCCGCTTGGCCGTTGGCGACTTCGGCCCAGGTCAGTGTGCCGGTCGCGAGTGTGTCGGGCTTGACGTTGAAGAAGATAACCGTTGGGCCGGCCGATCGCGTCGCGTAGGACGTCTCCTCGGCGGTGGGGAACACTTGTCCGTTGCGGTGGTAGAGGTGGCCAACCGGGAGAGGGGTGCCGAGGCGCGACTCCAGGCCCGTCAGGCTCGTGACGCCACCGGTAATCTGGGCTGACCCCCACCAGGCCCCACACGAAGGCACCAGGGTTTGCGACAGCTCACACCGGCGTTGAACGGTGACAGTGGCGCTCGACTCCATGCCCAACTCATCCGCAACCGTGTAGGTGAACTGGTCATCGCCAAGGTATCCGGGCTCGGGGCGGTATCGGACAGTGTGGTCGTCGAGAATGGCTGTCGTCCCATGCGCAGCCTGTGCCGCACCAACGACATGCAGTGCCGCACCTTCAGGGTCATGGTCGTTGGTGAGGGGATCGAGAGCCACTCCCGAGTCCTGGGTGAACTGCACCTGGTCGGCTGATGCCTCCGGACGCTTGTTTCCGCAGGGGACGGTGATCGTGACATCGGCCTCGTCGTACCCATACGTGCGCGCTGGTGCGATGCTGCCGGGAGTACCGGTGACGCGGTAGCGCAGCTGGTCAGAGCCGCAGAACCCCGGCTCCGAGGTGTACTCGACAGCCGTGGCGTACCCCATCGCTCCCGACGGCAATCGAGCCAGTCCGTGAGCAGGCGGATTGACTATCGCGTCGACTGCCAACGGGTCCCCGTCAGGATCGCCATCGTTAGCAAGCACATCAATGGTTGTCGGGACTTCGGAAGCCACCGATGCACCATCATCCTGCGCTACCGGATCAGCGTCGGCCAGCCAGCTCGCCGTCACCGTAGGCCTGCCGCTGGCGGCCTCCTTCGAGCGGAACAGGTAGCTCGGCGTCGAAGCAGTTCCGGCCGTTGTGACGCAGAGGGTCGTTCGGCTCGTTGTTGACAGCGCTTGCTTGATGGTTGCCGATGAGGTGATCGTGATCGGCGCTGTCGACGAGCCAGGGACCGGCACGGGGTCGCTCAGCTGCACGCCGTTGGCGGTGTTGCACGCTGTCCGCGTCGCATGCGTGAGACCGCTCTCAGACCAGGAGGTGGCGTTGTCCAGCCGGAACAAGACCAGCGAGCCGGTAGCGCGAGGGGTCTTGCTAGCCGGTGTCAACCGCAGACTGAGATGTGTCTCTCGCAGGGACGTGGGGAGCGAGCTGGGATCCACGGCGAAGTAGATGTCCTTGCGACTACTACCGCTCGCGCCAACCTGCAGAGGGGTGCTCGATCCGTACGAGGTCGTTGGCTTGGCTGGGTTGGTCCACGTGTCCGCAACGACTGTGATTGCGGAGGTTCCCGTGCTGACGGCGCCGGGATTCGGCGCACCCGCCCACGTGGCCATCACCAATGACCCGGTCACCACCCCAGAGAAGGCGAACACGGCCATGGGCTTCTTGCGCGGCTGGCGGCCCACCGCTCCTCCTCAACCGAGGGTATGCAGAGGCGCGCAGTAGACCGTGAGGCTACGCCCCCTGCCCCAGCGGCGAAAGGGCCAGGCTGGACAGGAGAGCGCACGCTGGACTCGATGCGGGATAGTGAGTCGCCTTACAGAGTGGTGAACTCGCGTCTCAGGGGGAAGTGAACC
>JANLWJ010000224.1:0-5793 GCA_031364455.1 Actinomycetes bacterium
ACATTGACATAGCCGCCGGTCGTATGGGCCCAGCGATCCCAGTTGCGTGGACTCTCCATCAAAGGAACCGTCGTGAGGTACTTGCCGACCATTGCCGTCTGGTATCCGCCGGCCTGCAGGTACCCCTGGATCGTTGCCTCCTGGTCAAAGGCCTTCACCGCACCGGGGAAGCCGTTCCCAAGGATTCCGGTGTTGTGCGAGTAGCGACCGGAGAAGAGGGATGACCGGGAAGGACAGCAGAGCGGTGTACTGACCAATCCGTTCACGTAGGTGGTTCCAGCGTCCTGGAAGAGCCGCTGCACCTTCGGCATCACCGCGAGTGTCTCCGGTGACCGCTGGTCATCGGTGTTGATGATGAGGATGTTCGGGGCCTCGGGCGCGAGGGCCGCACGCTCGACCTGCGGTGAGACTTCGTCGTCGACAGCGGCCCGGGACGGCAGGTCCCACACAAGCAGTGAGCAGAAGGAGGAAACAACGATGCACCCCACCACCGTGAGGCTCGTCGATCGGAAACCGTGCGCCATCGCGCGCGACCACAGTCGTGGCTGAACGTCCATCTTCGGTTCACCCCTCCGCGACATTCCCCGGCTTCTCGGCTTGCCGCGCCACTCCCCCGAGCCAACCCCCTGTGACGTCGCTTGAGCACGGGGCTCATGCATCGCCTACATGGAGCAACGGCGCGGTCTCGGCCTAGGGGAAAGTCGGCGTCACGGTGCGGGATCAGTCGATCCGGGGCATTCACTCCGGTCTCGCACTCGGCTACGCCGACGATGCGAATGGCGGTGGCGGTGACGGTGACGGTGACGATCCTCGCCGCTGAAGGGGACCAGGTCGTCCTCGCCGGGGGCATGAGTCCGATCGATGGACCAGGGATCGAACCTGTCGACGCGAAACACGCCGCGTGCCTGGTGGAGGACTACTGGACCGGAATTATCGACGTACAAACCAACGACTAGAAGACGCGTTCCTTGGCCGCGATTGTGCCGCCAAGACAAGCCGGCGGCTCGGTTCCCCGCAGTTCTCACGTCCGTCATGCCGATGAGCGGACGGCCGGAGTTCGTGGAGTGCGAGAATGGCTCGGTGACCGACATGCGCGTGCAAGGCGTCGACGAGCGCGACTCCGGATGGGAACTGTCCTGGCCCCGGTTTCGGGTCTACCTGCACGGCAGCAAGGAGTCGGCCACCCGCGGTTGGACCGACACCTACGACATCAGTGGCGCTGACGTGCTTCAAGTAGTCGACTGGGCGCAACGGCAGGCTGGCGATTCGCTCACCTACGCAATCGCCTTGGTTTATGACGATGTGGCAGCAGAGCAGCGCAACCCCGGCCACGGTCGGGGTCTCGTGTGGTTGGTCGGCATGGACGGCAACGACATCATCACGGAACCGCAGGAGGCAGACAAGCAGAAGCGGATGCTGGCGCGGCGTCGCGATCCGGTTGGCATCCCGTCAGCGGACCAGATGCCGTCGGGTGTACCCGACCCGCACAACGACGGCACCGAACCACGATGAACTAGCCGTCCGCGAGGTGACGCGAGCGTGCGTGGTGGGCGATGGCGGACTCGAACCGCCGACCTCTTCGGTGTGAACGAAGCGCTCTAACCAACTGAGCTAACCGCCCCAACGGGCCGCGAGCCTATCGCAGCACGTCAGCCGAGCCCGAACCAGCCGAGGGCTCCGCTGAGTGTCCATCCGTACTCGTAGACGTACCACGAGACCAGTGATGCGACGAGCAGGAAGACGATCAGCCCGAGGATGACCGTGCGCTTGCGGTTCTCCGGCGCCCATGCCGATGATGCCGCTCCCTGGGCCTTGTCCTTGGTGACGACGAGCAGCCGGTGTGCCCAGGCGTACTCAGTGGCGAGGACGGCCAACCCCAGAAAGATGACAGCCCAGCCAGGCCCAGGGAGCACAAGCATCGACAGTCCGACCAGGACGATCAGCACGCCGATCGTCGTCGCTACTACGCGCCAGATGAGACGCCGCAGCGAGCTGTCGCCGGTGGCGCGCATCTTCAGTCGGTAGAGCCAGTCCGGCCCTGGGGGGTCGAACGGCTCCTCCGCCGGAGCCGGCTGGTCTGACTGCGTCATGGCACAACAGTAGAGCCGCGAGCCGGCGGCCACACATACCCGCCGAGAACGGTGGCGCCATTCGCGGGCGCACCAAGGTGGGCGACGAGATCAGCCTCGTGCTCGGTGTCGAGGACGGCCAGGTCGGCGCGCGTACCGACGTCAACTCGGCCGACGTCGGTACGCCGAAGTGCCGCTGCTCCTCCGCGAGTCGCCGACCACAACGCCTCCTGCACCGGCATCCCGTAGACCAGGCAGGCGAGCTGAACGACGTAGGGCATCGACTCACACCAGGAGGTCCCTGGGTTGCAGTCGGTGGAGAGCGCGAGAGGGACACCGGCATCGCGCAGCACCGCGTACTGCCCAAAAGCGAAGGTGCGAAGCGAGAGCGTCACGGTTGGCAGCAGTACACCGACAACGCCTGCTGACGCCAGCGCACGGGCTCCCTCCGCCGATACGTGCTCTAGGTGGTCAGCGCTGGCGCACCCGAGCTCGGCCGCCAGGTCAGCCGCACCCGTGTTGGCGATCTCCTCAGCATGCAGACGCGTTCCCAGACCGGCGTCGGCGGCTGCCCGAAAGATTCGCCGTGTGTCGTCGAGAGTGAAGATCCCCTCGTCGCAGAACACGTCAACCCATTGGGCGCCTCTGGCAGCAGCCGCCGGAACGGTCGCCACGACCTCGTCGACGTACTCCGAGCGGTCGCGCCCGTCTGGAACGACGTGCGCACCGAGATAGGTGCCTTCGACGTTCCAGGGCAGCTCCGCCCCAAGGCGAGCGATCACGTCGAGGCACCTGAGCTCGTGCTCCGGGGTCAGCCCGTAGCCGGTCTTGATCTCGACCGTGGTGGTCCCGTTCTCGATCATTCGGCGTCCCCGTTCGGCCGCCAAGTCGAACAGAACGTCGTCCGACGCAGCACGCGTCGCTGCCACCGTTGTGGTAATGCCTCCGCCGTCGTACGACTCGCCGGCCAGCCTGGCCACGAACTCCTCGCGCCTGGTTCCGGCCCAGACCAGATGGGTGTGCGGGTCGACGAATCCGGGGACAACGACGCGCCCCTCGGCGTCGAGCTCGGGCGACTCGGGTCCTGGCGGGATGTCTCGGTCTTGGCCCACCCAGGCGATCGCACCGTTCTGCACGCGCACCGCAGCGCTTTCGAGCACCTCACCGGCGGAATCGCGCATGGGTAGGAGGCGTCCGATGTTGCGCACGAGCAGGTCCACGCGCTGATGCTGCCACGTCTAGGCTGCGATCTGTGGAGCCGCGACCCGTTGATGCAGCCGTAGACGCTGCGCCAAGATCCGTACCCGAGGGCGCCGTCAGCGTGCGTGACCTCGAACCGCTGGCCCAGCAGCAGCTCAGCGAGCGCACCTGGAACTACGTCGCGGGCGGTGCTGCCGACGAGGTGTCGCTGGACTGGAACGACTCGGCGTGGCGAGATCTGCGCCTGGCTCCCCGGGTCCTGGTTGACGTATCGAGCGTCGACACCTCGATCGAGGTGCTGGGGCGACGCCTGGCGCATCCCATCCTGGTCGCCCCGACGGCCGCCCACCGCCAGTACCACCCTGAGGGTGAAGCGGCGACGCGACGCGGTGCGGCTGCAGCTGAGGCACTGGCCGTGATGAGCACTCTCGGGTCGACACCGGTAGCTGACGTTGGGGCCGCAGCCGACGGTCCCTGGTGGTTCCAGCTCTATGTTCAGGCCGACCGTGACTTCACCGCTCAACTGGTCGACGACGTGGTCGCCGCTGGTGCCGAGGCTCTCGTTCTGACGGTCGACACTCCGCTGCTCGGCGCCCGCGATCGTGACCGCAGAACAGGTGGTCACACCGTTGACGGGTTGCAGCCACCGGCCCTGGATGGCGTCCGGCCGTCCGTGGTGCTGCCACAGCACCCGCGGCCCCACGAACAGATCTACAACCCGCACCTGGACCCGAGCCTGACGTGGGAGACCCTCGAGTGGCTCGTAGACCGGTCGCCCGTCCCGGTGCTGGCCAAGGGCGTTGTCCGCGCTGATGACGCGCAGCGGTGCGTTGCAGCCGGCGTCGGTGGCCTCGTCGTCAGCAACCACGGCGCCCGCAACCTCGACACGGTCGTCCCAACGGCCCAGGCGTTGCCTGGCGTCGTGCAAGCTGTCGACCATGCGGTGCCTATTGTCGTCGATGGTGGTATTCGCCGCGGAACCGACGTGGCCAAGGCGCTGGCCCTCGGCGCCGACGCGGTGATGCTCGGACGCCCGGTGATCTGGGGGCTAACGGTGGCTGGGGCAGACGGCGTCCAGTGGGTTCTCGACACGCTCTGGAGCGAGTTCGCCATGGCAATGGGGCTGCTCGGGGCCGCCTGCGTCGACGAGCTGACGCCCGACCTGATCTGGCTCGGCTGACACATCGTGTGAGCTCCCTGGGGCTATGGCCCCAGAGAAGCTACACGTTGTTCCAGATCAACGCTGCCAGTCGGGGGCGTGGGTGCCCTCCTCCATCGGCATGCGGACGCCGACACGGCGCGCGGTGTCGATGCCGATCTCGTAGCCGGCATCTGCGTGGCGGATGACTCCCATCCCGGGGTCGTTCGTGAGCACTCGCTCCAACCGCCAGGCCCCGTCATCGGTGCCGTCGGCGACGACAACGACGCCAGCGTGGATTGACTTCCCGATCCCGACCCCTCCGCCGTGGTGCACCGACACCCATGAGGCTCCTGACGCGGTGTTCACCAGTGCGTTCAGGATCGGCCAGTCTGCGATCGCGTCCGAGCCGTCGAGCATGCCCTCGGTCTCGCGCTCTGGTGACGCAACGCTGCCGGCGTCGAGGTGATCGCGACCAATTACGATCGGTGCCGACACCGCTCCGCTGGCCACGAGATCGTTGAAGGCCAGGCCGGCTTGATGCCGCTCGCCGTAGCCGAGCCAGCAGATCCGCGACGGGAGGCCCTGGTAGTGGACCTTCTCGCGGGCGAAGCGCATCCAGCGCTGCAGGCCGTCATCGTCAGGGAACGCCTTGGCGACGGCGTCATCGGTGGCGGCAAGGTCGGCGTCACTTCCGGAGAGACATGCCCACCGGAACGGTCCGGCACCGCGTGCGAAGAGCGGCCGGATGTAGGCAACAACAAAGCCCGGGTAGTCGAATGCATTCGCGACGCCGGCATCTTTGGCCTGACCACGCAGCCCGTTGCCGTAGTCGAAGACCACCGCCCCAGCACTCTGGAAGTCGAGCATTGCCTGGCAGTGAACAGCCATGGACACGCTCGCCCGCTCGATGTACTCGCTCGGCTTCACCCGTCGTAGCTCGAGCGCCTCTTCGAGGGTGACGCCGTGCGGGACATATCCGTGCAGCGCATCGTGGGCCGAAGTCTGATCAGTGACAACGTCGGGGATCCACCCACGCCGGATCAGCTCAGGAAGCACATCGGCGCAGTTGGCGACGAGTCCGACCGACAGGGGGCGACGTTCACGCTTCGCTGCCTCACAACGGGCGATTGCGTCGTCGAGGTTGTCGGCTTGTTCGTCGAGGTAACGGTGCTCAATGCGTCGTTTCAGCCGCCACTCGTCAACCTCGACGCACAGGGCGACGCCACCGTTGCCCGTCACGGCAAGTGGCTGGGCGCCGCCCATGCCCCCGAGCCCGCCAGTGAGGGTGATCGTCCCTCCATCGCCCACGACAAGCGAGCCGCTCAAATCAACCCGAATCCCCTCCTCACTCGACACCATCCCCATGCTGCCCGCCAACATGGG
>JANLWJ010000241.1:0-13862 GCA_031364455.1 Actinomycetes bacterium
ATCGTCGCTCTCGGGGTCGAACCAGACCGTCCGCTTCATCCCAGCGGCACGCCCCTTGCCGCTGATGACCAGCGCCATCTTGTTGGACGCCTCATCGATCATTTCACTGCCGATCATCACCGCTCCCAGCTTCCCTCCAGCCTCTGACGTGTAGAAGGCGTACGCGTCGAGGATGAGCTCAGCGTGGTCGAAGTCATCTTGTTTGGGAGAGAAGACATCGTTGGCCGCCTCCAGCTGCCCGGGATGGAGCACCCACTTGCCGTCGAACCCGAGCGCTGCAGCCCGGTCGGCCACGCGTCGGTAGCCGTCGACGTCGCGGATCTGCAGATACGGGCCGTCGATCGCCTGCTTGTCGTACGCGCGGGCGGCCATCAGGATCCGCATCAAGATGTAGTGGTAGGCGTCGCCCTCGGTGTATCCGGCTGGCTGCTCCCCCACCACCAGGGTGCGCATGTTGATGCTGGCCATGAAGTCGGCCGGGCCGAAGATGATGGTCTCGACCCGCGGACTGGCGGCCGCGATCGCGTCGACATTGATCAATCCAAGCGCGTTCTCGATCTGCGCCTCGATCCCCAGACGTCCGACCTCAAGGCCGTTGGCTTTCTCGATCTGGGTCAGCAGCGTGTCGAGAGTGACGATCTGCTCAGCCGTCTGCACCTTCGGCAGCATGATGCAGTCGAGGTTGGCTCCGGCCCCTTCGACTACCTCGATGACGTCGCGGTACGTCCACTCGGTGGTGAAGTCGTTGACCCGGACGGTTCGCACCTTGTCGCCGTAGCCACCCTCGTTGAGCGCGGCGACGATGTTCTTGCGCGCCTCGGGCTTGGCCAAGGGCGCAACGGCGTCCTCGATATCAAGGAACACCTGGTCAGCGGGGAGCCCCTTCGCCTTCTCCAACATCTTGGGGCTGCTGCCCGGGACGGCCAGGTTGGAGCGACGGGGACGAAGTACGCGTTCTGCCATCGACCTTCTCCGATCGAGCTGTGAGGTCGCCGCCGGCGCACCGGTCGGCGCGGTCCTGGGGAGCCTAGCGCCGGGCCTGGCGCCGCCCCTCAACCACCCGGGCGCCACGGCCTGGTGTGGCAGGCTGCCGCCATGAGCTCCGCGGCGAGGCCAGACCAGGCACTGGACGTCGAGCACCTGCCTGCACTCATCGCTGACCTCGCCGGCAAGTCCGACCTGGTGTGGGTCGCGGTCTCCGGACGTCCCCCGCAGGCGCTGTGGAACATCTGGCACGACGACGCGATCGCCGTCGTCACCGGCGGGATCGAGCAGCGCGACCCCGGCCTCGTCGACGGTGCGTCGGTCGAGGTGATCCTGCGCAGCAAAGAGAACCGGGCGCGACAGGCAGCGGTCACGGCCACCGTCGAGAGCCTGGAGCCGGGTTCAGAGGCGTGGGACAGCGCGGCGTCGGCGCTGCACCCCAAGCGACTGAACCCGCCCGACGGCGAGGCGCAACCACAGCGCTGGGCGAAGGAGAGCGCGCTGTGGCTGCTGCGTCCGACCGCCGATGTCACCGAGCAGCCCGGGGCGATGTCTGACAGCTCGCACCGCGCCGAGCCGGTCGCCACCGATGCGACCACCTTGACCCGGAGACCCTTCCACGCGGGCAAAGCCACCAAGAAGCGCCGCCGCCGAACCTGACGCCGCCGCCGGACCCCGAGGTGGCGAAACGGGGGCAAACGTGGCGTTCGGCCGCCACCTCTGTGCACGATGACCACGTCACCTGATCATCGTGCACCGGGCGCAGGATCGGCGTCACCTGATCGTCGTGCACCGGGGTGGCGAGGGTGCCCGGTGGTCAGGCGGGTGGGACGGTGACGCTGCCCTCGGCAATTTTGACGACGCTCCCGGTGACCTGCAGCCGATCGAGCGCGCCGGACGCGACATCGCACGTCACCATCAGCTTCGAGGGACGCCCCATCTCGACACCCTGGTCGATGGAGACCTCGTGGCGCCCGTCGGCGAAGTCTCCCCGCGCCACCAGCAGCGCCCCGAACGCCAGCGCCGCCGACCCCGTCGCCGCATCCTCCGGCGAGCCGATGTCAGCAGCGAACATGCGCGCGTTCGCGTGCCTTCGTTCGGCGTCCCAGGCCACGACATAGATGCCTGTCGCCGCCTGTGGATGGGTGAACTCCTCGCGCAGCACAGTCATGTCGGGACCACAGCGTGCAAGGGCATCGGGGCGAGCGAACAGGACCGCGTACGCCAGACCGGTGCTCGCGATTCGCACGTCGGCATCGACGAGATCGGCGCTGTCGAGGCCGACAGCTGCCAGGGCACGCTCTGCGTCGATCGGGTCTGACACCGTGGCAGGGCCAGCGGTCAAGGCAGCCCCCGTGGCCGACACCTCGACCGGCAGCAGGCCAACGCCACACTGCTGGCCCACCTGCCCCAATGGAATCTGACCCGTGTGCGCCAGCCACCAGGCCGTCCCCACTGAGGGGTGGCCCGCGAACGGCACCTCCGACCCAGGGGTGAAGATCCGCAGCACGTAGTCGGCACCCGCGGCCCGCTCGGACTCGGTCGGCCGAAGTGGGAAGGCGGTCTCAGAGAGGTTGAACTCGCGAGTGATCTGCAGCATCTGCTCACCGGTCAGTCCCTCGGCGTCCATCACCACGGCGAGCGGGTTGCCGGCGAACGGGCGGTCGGTGAACACGTCGAGGACGACGTAGGGCAGGGACGCGAGATCAGACACGACCACTCCTTGGCTGAGGTGTATCGGACGCTAGCAGCGGCTACGCCGGTAGCCTCTGCCTGTGAGCGCCCCCACTCGAGTCTTCATCGCCCGGCTGACGGGGGTACCTGTCTTCGACCCCAGCGGCGACCAGCTCGGCAAGATCCGGGACGTCGTCGCCACGCTGCGCGCGGCCCCCCGCCCGCCGCGGATCATCGGGCTCGTCCTCGAAGTGCAACCCCGTCGGCGCATCTTCGTCCCGATGACCCGAGTCACCTCGATCGACGCCGCCGGAGTTGTTGTGAGCGGCCTGCTCAACCTGCGGCGCTTCGAGCAGCGTCCCGGCGAGCTTCTCGTGGTCGGCGAGCTGCTCGACTCTCCCGTAACTCTCGTCGAGGACGCCACCGCGGTGACCCTGCTCGACGTGGGCATGGAACAGCTCCGTACCCGCGACTGGGAGGTCGGCAAGGTCTACGTCCAGCGCAAAGGCAAGACGCTCCGACGCCGTGGCGAGCAGTTCGTCGTCGACTGGAACGAGATCACCGGGCTCTCGCTCGGCGCCGAGGACCAAGGCACCACCCGCCTGCTGGAGTCGTACGAGAAACTACGCCCGGCCGATCTCGCGCACGCACTGCAGGCGCTCAGTGAAAAGCGGCGCCGCGACGTGGTTGCCGCGCTCGGTGACGAGCGTCTCGCCGACGTCCTGGGCGAAATGGTCGACGAGGAGTCCGTGGCCATCCTCACCGGGTTGGACGACGAGCGGGCTGCCGACGTCCTAGAAGAGATGGACCCCGACGACGCGGCCGACATCCTCCACGAGATCCCCGAGGACACCCGCGCCCGCCTGCTCGAGCTCATGGAGCCGGAAGAGGCCGAAGACGTTCGCATGCTCCTGGAGTACGACGAGTACACCGCCGGAGGAATGATGACGCCAGAGCCGGTGATCCTGGCCCCCGACTCAACGATCGCCGAGGCGCTGGCCCGCATCCGAAACTCCGACCTGCCACCAGCGCTGGCCGCCCAGGTGTACGTCTGTCGGCCGCCACTCGAGGTCCCAACGGGTCGCTACCTGGGCTCGGTGCACTTCCAGAGACTGCTGCGCGAGACACCGAGCGCCTTGGTGACCGAGGCGCTCGACTCCGAGCTCGAGCCCGTCACCCCCGAGGCATCACTGCACGAGGTCACCAATGTGCTGGCCTCCTACAACCTCGTCGCCATCCCCGTCGTCGACGAGAACGACCGACTGCTCGGTGCCGTCACCGTTGACGACGTGATCGACCACATGTTGCCCGACAACTGGCGCAACCAGGAGCCGGCCGCAGTCACGGGGGTGTCCGATGGCACGTGAGCTGAGGCGCAGCCGTCTCGACCAGCCGCGCGGGCCGCGTCGAGGAGTCCGCTCCCCCTACGACCCGGAGACCTTCGGCAAGCTCTCCGAACGGATCAGCCGCTTCATCGGCTCTTGGCGGTTCATCTTCTGGATGACGGCGTTCATCGCGTCCTGGATGTTGTGGAACACCCTGGCCCCCGAGGACCTGCAGTTCGACCAGTGGCCGTTCATCGGACTGACACTGGTGCTCTCGATGCAGGCGTCCTACGCCGCGCCGCTGATCTTGCTCTCGCAGAACCGGCAGACCGACCGCGACCGCGTTCAGTACTGGGAGGACCGCGCCCGTATCGACCGGATCATCGCCGACGACGACTTCATCACGCGTGAGGTGTCATCGCTGCGGTTGGCGGTCAACGAGGTGGCCACCCGCGACTTCGTCCGCGACCAGCTACGTGACCTTCTCGACGAGTTGGACGAGCGCAGCACTTCTGAGGCCGAGCCCAAGGACTCAGCTGGCTGAGGCACGCTCGCGCCGCGTTGTCCGCTCCAGAGTGCCGAGGACCACGGTGGCTAAGGCCCCAACGACAAGCGCGAACCAGGACGCGGCCAGCCAGGTCGGCGGCGTGAACCCGATCAGACCCTGCAACCAGACCCAGAGGTCGTTCCAGCCAGCAACCGTCCCGGGGTTGACCAGTTGGTACGCCACGAAGCCGATCAGCCACGCACCGAGCATCGCGGGACGCAGCGGGGAGGAATCCGACAGGTCCCAGCGCCCACGCGAGACCACGAACCAGTCGGTGATCATGACCGCGACGAGGGGCACGAAGATCGAGCCGATCAGGAAGAGGAAGGACTGGTAGCCGCGGAGGTCGATGACCAACGCCAAAGATGTGGAGATGACTCCCACCCCCACCGATACCCAACGTCGGTCCAGCTGCGGAGCAAGGTTGTGTGCCGACATCGTCGTCGAGTAGATGTTCGCAAAGGCCTCGTCGACCTCGTCAACGGTCAGGATGAGCAGAGCCAGCGCACCGGCCGGTACCGCGAGCAGCCCGGCGATGACATCACCGTCGAGGTCGACGACCGTCGAGAACGCCACGATTCCGAGCGAGATGTAGATGGTGGCCGCCAACCCGTAGCCGACCCAGGCTCCATAGAACGAAGCCTTGGCGGTGCGCGAGTGGCGGCTGTAGTCGCCGATCAGCAACGCGTACGACACACAGACCGCGATCACCGTGTCGGTTGCGTAGCCGAAGCCGGCCCAACCCCCATCTGTGAGGTCAGGCAACGGCTCACTCAACAGCTGCACAAACAGGTAGACGGTTGCAGCCAGTACGAGCCAGATGACCACCTTGCGGAGCCAGCGCACCGAGCCCAGTGGTCTCACCGCCATGACGGTTGCGCCGATCCCGGCAAGCACAACCCAGAAGGGACGCCACTGGTCGCCGGTGAGGGCCGAAGCTCCCGCTGCTATGACGATGATCTCGATCGTGCCCCAGCCAATGTTCTGCGCGATGTTCAGCACCGTAGGGACCACCGAGCCCCGACGTCCGAAGAGTCCGCGGAGCAGCACCATGCTCGGCGCCCCTGTGCGCTGGGCGGGAACCGAAGCTGCACCAAGCAGCGCCGCACCGAGCAGCGCTCCGAGCAGGGTCGCTACAAAGGCAGCCAGCAACGACATCGTGGTGCCGTCCCCGAACGGCGAGAGGACGAAGAGAGCGGTCACCGGCCCGGTGAGGCTGACTCCCAGGTTGAACCAGAGCACGGTCTGGTCCCACCAGCCGAGCGACCTCGGAGGTGAGAAGGTCAGCGTGAGCGGCGCCTCGACGCGTCCACCCGCTGTCGGCTGTACGTCTATGGGCAACGTCATCGCACTCTCCCACGCCGGCATTAACCGGACAGGTTCAGGCGGTCGGCGACCCGATCGTGCTGGTCGCCCTCTCAGCCCCCAGTGGGCTCCCGCGGTGTGTGCGCCACGGTACGCCGCCAGCCCCGAGGGCTCCAGCCGGGCCCACATCAGGCCGACAACTTGAGGGTGAAGTCCCCGCTGTCGGCGAACCGCAAGGCCGTCGTCGAGAACGCTGCGCCCAGCAATGGGCCGTCGATACCGTCTCCGCGCCATGAACGGACGATGCGGCGGCGGCTCGGCGAGGTGCTGGTCAGCCACGGTGTGATCGACGAGATCCAGCTCGACGAGCTGCTCGCCGAGCAGGCGGCTCTTCGACCCGCCGACGGCGTCGGCCGCGTGCGACTTGGCCAGCTCGTGGTCTCCCGCGGCATGGGAAGCGAGGAGCAGGTTGCCGAGGCTCTTGGCGACCTACTTGCCCTGGACGTCGTCGACCTCTCGACCGAACCGGTCGACCCGACGGTCGCGCAGCTCATCCCTCGCTCAATGGCCGAGCGTTTCGGGCTGATGGTTCTGGCCCGTGAGGAGACCGGGCTGCGCCTGGCGGCGTCCGACCCGACGAACGTGCTCGCACTCGACGACGTACGCATCCACACCCGCGAGCGGTCGCTGCACGTGGTGGTGGCAACACCCACGCAGATCGCCGTTCAGATCAAACGCGTCTGGTCGATCGGCGACGACGCGGCTGACGCCGTGCAGCTGCTCTCGATCGAACATGACGACAGCGACGACGATGCTGAGGACGCCGACCAGACACCGACGGTGCGGCTGCTCGACGCCCTCCTCGGCGACGCCGTGCGCGCCGGAGCGAGCGACATCCATGTCGAGCCACAGCGCGATGCCGTTCGCATTCGTTACCGCATCGACGGGCTGCTGCGCGACATGATGAAGGTCCCCCGGAATGCCGGCCCGAGCATGATCAGCCGGCTGAAGATCATCTCTGGGCTCGACATCTCTGAGCGTCGCGTGCCGCAGGACGGACGCACCCGAATCAGCGTCGACGGAACAGCCATCGACGCACGGGTCAGCACCTTGCCGGCGATCCACGGTGAGAAGGTCGTGATTCGGCTGCTGACAACGACCGAGCACGTTCCCGACCCCGACTCGCTCGGGCTGCTACCCGAACAGCTGGAGATCTTGCAGCGCTCGCTGAAGGTGTCGCAGGGGCTCATCTTGATCACGGGCCCAACAGGGTCAGGCAAGACCAACACTCTCTACGCAGCGATCAACGAGGTCATCACCCCTGAACGGAATGTGGTCACTCTCGAAGACCCGGTCGAGATCCAACTGCCCGGCATCACCCAGGTCAACGTAAACGTTCGAAGCGGGATGACCTTCGCCAAAGGGCTGCGCGCCATCCTGCGACAGGATCCCGACGTCGTCCTGGTCGGGGAGATCCGCGACAAAGAGACCGCCGAGCTGGCACTACGCGCCTCACTGACCGGTCACCTTGTCCTCAGCACCGTGCACACCAACGGTGCGGCTCAGGCACTGACCCGACTGGTCGATATGGAGATCCCGCCCTTCCTGGTGGCGTCATCGCTGAACCTGGTCGTCGGCCAACGCTTGGTGCGCCGGGTCTGCAGCGAGTGCAGCGAGCCCCACGTGCCAACCGACGAGATCCTCGCTGCCCTTGCGGTCGACCTCGACACCCTGACGCAGGCCAACCCCCGCCGAGGCGCCGGCTGCCTCAAGTGCGGGATGAGCGGTTACCGGGGCCGGCTCGGTGCCTTCGAGGTACTTCCGGTCACCACCAAGGTCCGGCGTGCCTTCGCGCACGACCCCACCGAGGAAACGCTCCTCAGCGCAGGGGACGGATTCATCACCTTGCAGGAGGCAGCGCTGCAACACGCGGCTGCCGGGCGCACGACCTTTGAGGAAGTACTTCGCGTCACGCAGGTGGACGCCCCCGAGCCGTTGTGAGGCTCCGCACGTAGCATCAAGGCATGCCAGTCAACCTCGACGCAGTCCACGCTGCCCTCGCCACGGTCAAAGATCCGGAGATCCACCAACCGATCACCGACCTCGGAATGGTCAAGTCGGTTGACTCCGATGAGTCTGGACGCGTGGCCGTTGAGGTCTACCTGACAGTCGCCGGCTGCCCCATGCGTGACCGCATCACCACCGACGTCACCAACGCCGTTGCCGCAGTTGCCGGCGTCACCGACGTGTCCGTCGTCCTCGATGTGATGAGCGATGAGCAACGTCAAGCAATGGCGCAGAAACTCCGAGGCGGCCAGACCGAACGCGAGATCCCCTTCGCCAAATCCGACTCCCTCACCAGGGTCTACGCGGTTGCGTCCGGCAAGGGTGGTGTCGGGAAGTCGTCGGTGACGGTCAACCTTGCGGCAGCGATGGCCGCTGACGGGTTGTCGGTCGGCGTCGTCGATGCCGACATCTACGGTCACTCCATTCCGCGGATGCTTGGCGTCGAAGGTCGTCCGACCCAGGTCGAGGGCTTGATCATGCCCCCCCAGTCGCACGGCGTGAGGGTCATCTCGATCGGCATGTTCACCGCGGGCAACACCCCCGTGGTGTGGCGCGGACCCATGCTTCACCGGGCGCTGCAGCAGTTTCTGGCAGATGTGTGGTGGGGCGACCTCGATGTCCTGCTCATGGACCTTCCCCCGGGAACGGGCGACATTGCCATCTCGGTCGCGCAGCTGGTGCCTAGCGCCGAGCTGCTCGTCGTGACCACTCCGCAGCAGGCAGCGGCCGAGGTCGCCGAGCGTGCCGGGACCGTCGCCCTGCAGACCCATCAGCGCGTCGCCGGCGTCATCGAGAACATGGCCTGGCTGCCTTGCCCGCACTGCAACGAGCGCGTCGAGGTCTTTGGGTCTGGCGGTGGCGAGCAGGTGGCGGCAGGGCTGAGTCGTTCGCTCGGCGCGACGGTGCCGCTGCTCGGTGCCGTGCCGATCGATGTGCGGCTGCGCGAGGGCGGCGACAGCGGTCAGCCGCTGGTGCTCACCGACCCTGAGGCACCAGCAGCCGTCACACTGAAGGAGATCGCAACCAGGCTCGGACGCCGCGAGCGCGGCCTGCTCGGAAAATCGTTGACCCTGACACCTAACCGCGGCTGACGCTCAGGTCGTATCGGAGTCGAACTTCGGACTCGCCGGCGGCTTGCCGTCCGAGCCATCCTCGCCTTCGGCGGCGCGGCGCACACCTTGTACCTCTTCGTCGATCGGGTCGAAGAGGTTGCGTTTGACGAACGACCTGGGATCAAGGTCACTGAGATTCATGTCGCCCAGCTCTGGGCCGAGAGACTCCTTGAGATCCTGCCGGGCGCCGGTCGCCATCTTGCGCACCTCGCGCAGCAGGCGGACCGCATCTGCGGCCAGGCCCGGCAGCTTGTCCGGCCCAAATATCAGCAGGGCGAGAACCGCGATCGCGATGATCTCCCACACGTTGATATCGAACACGGCTCCAGGGTAGGCCAGAACCGTGCTCAGCCAACCGCGCCTCCCAATGTCACCTCGAGCGTGACCTGCTCGTTGCCCCGTTCCACCAGCAACGTGATCGAGTCGCCGGGCAGCTGGCTGCGGACCAGGACCACGAACTCCTCATAGGTCTCGACCGGCTCACCGTCGACCGCCACGATGACATCACCGGGCTCAACTCCCGCTGTGTCAGCGGCTCCACCCGGGGTGACGGCGTCTCCCGGAGCCGACGCCCGCTGCACCTTGGCGCCAGGGCCAGGGTAAGAGAGGTCGAGGAGAACGCCGACAACTGGATACTCGGCCTCGCCGTCGTCGATCAGCTGCTCGACGATCGCCTTGGCCTGAGTCACCGGGATGGCGAAGCCAAGGCCGATGCTGCCACTCGAGCGTCCGGTACCCAGGGTGGCGATGGCGCTGGTGATACCAACGACCCGACCGCGGGCATCAACCAGCGGGCCGCCGGAGTTACCGGGGTTGATCGCAGCATCGGTCTGGATGGCGCTGATGTACGACGCCTCGCCGGCGTCCGATGTGGTGACTGGACGATCGAGGGCGCTCACGATGCCGGTCGTGACCGTGCCGCTCAGCCCGAGCGGGGAACCGACAGCCACGACCGGGTCACCGACCCGCAGCCGGTCGGAGTCGCCCAGTGGGGCGGTCGGCAGATCCTGGCGGTCGACCTTGACCACCGCCAAGTCGTAGGTGGGTGAGCGGCCCACGATCTGAGCCGGCACCTGGACGCCATCGGCGAACGTCACGGAGATCGAGCCACCGTCGGCGGCTCCGGACACGACATGGCTGTTGGTGACCACGTAGCCATCAGGCCGCACCACGAATCCAGAGCCGGTAGCGCCTTGCCCGCCGCCGCGTACGTCGAGCGAGACAACGGTCGGCAGAACGGCGTCAGCGATGGCGGTGACCCCTGAGGGAGGGTCGTCGCCAACCGGCGCCACCGGGAGGACGATGCCCGGGATGGTGTCACTGCGCTGATCGGCCCAGAGAACGGCCGCAGCAGCGAGGGCTCCACCCACGAGTCCGACCAGGAGCGCGGCCAGCACTAGGACGAGAAAACTCGGGACCTTGCTGCGCGAATCGCGGTAGACGTACCGTGATGGAGACGGGATGCTCACCCCACCACGCTACGGGGTCACCCGACCGACCGCAGTTGGGGACGTTAGGTCCGGCCAGGGATAGGGTCGGGGCGCCACGCACGGCAGCCGAGCGTGCACGACGGCTGAGGAGGCCGATCATCAGCACCGACGACACAGCCGCAAGCCGTCAGTTCGTCGACGACTTCCGCCCCGAGGACGACCTGATCGACGCAGCCCGGCAGCGGGGCGAAGAGATCGGCGTCGACTCGGTCTCGCCGGCCACCGGTGCCACGTTGCAGTGGCTCGCCGAGCTGATCGGGGCACGTGCGGTGGCAGAGGTCGGTACCGGAGCCGGCGTCTCTGGGCTTTGGCTCTTACGCGGCATGCTCGACGACGGAGTGCTTACCACCGTCGACGAGGAGACCGAGAACACCCGCGCGGCGCGACAGACGTTCAATGAGGCTGGTGTCCCCACACAGCGCGTGCGGCTGATCACCGGCCGGCCGCTCGATGTGCTTTCTCGGCTTGCTGACGCAGCTTACGACCTGGTCTTCTTCGACGGGAACCCGCAGGAATCGAGCCGCTACCTCGAGGAAGCCCTTCGGCTGCTGCGGCCGGGCGGACTGGTGGTCTTCGATGACGCTCTCGCAGGTGGGCGCGTTGCCGATCCCGCCCAGCGAGACCCGGCGACGATAGCGGTACGAACGTTGGTGAACGACACTCGCGAGGACGAGCGAATCAGGCCGCTGCTACTCCCGATTGGCGACGGAATGCTGGTGGCGCAGAAGCTCGGCGCCTGAGCACCGACCGTCAGGCCTGGCCTGGCCCGGCTCCGGAGACGAATCCCGAACCGCCCTCGGCGATCGCGACGACCTCGAATGGTTCGTAGGCGATGGGGGCAGCGCCGATGATGAGGCTGCCAGGAGCCGTCGTTTCGCCCGGCATGAAGCTGGCGAGGAAGTGGTCACGATCTTCGCGGGTGGCAAAGACATAGGTGCCCTCGAACCAGTCGCCCTCCATCATCCGCCATGTCTTCATGTGCAGACCGTCCATGCCGGAGAACCGGGCCAACGAGGTCTGCACCACGTACGCACGCAGCTGCTGGGCTGCGCCGGGCGGGGCATCCTTTAAGGACCACCGCACCGAGAGACCGAACATCGGCCTCAGCCCACAACCGCAACGAGCTGGCCGCCAAGGTCTTTTGCTTCCTCAGCATTGAGCTCTACGACGAGTCGGCCCCCGCCTTCGAGGGGGACGCGCATGACAATGCCGCGACCTTCCTTGGTCACCTCGAGCGGACCGTCGCCGGTGCGCGGCTTCATGGCCGCCATGGGCATCCCCTTTCCAGAAGGCAGCGTGGCCGAGAGTTCGGCACGCGGAGCCCTTCACGATGAGCTCTTTGATGAGCCCTTCGAACAATGCCCGATCATTATTCCGCACGGCCGGTGACGCTCTGCGCCCGCCCCGGTGCAGAGCGCTAGGACGCAGCGTGCTCGCGCTCGACGTCCCTGGCCAGCTTCGCAAGACTCCGCCGCACTCCCCAGGCAAAGCCAGGGCGCACTACCGGCCAGCCGATGCGGCCGAGCACCCCCAACGGAAGGTCGAGCTCTTCGGCCCAGACGAACCGCGAGCGACCGCCGGGGAGGGCGAGCACCTCGAAGATTCCGAGCCCTTTGACCACCTGACCGGTGTGCAGCACGACGCAGCGCCAGGGCGGGTCCCACTCAGTGATCACCATGGTGTCCCAGAACCCCGCACGCCCCACTCCGGTGAATGCCGCCAGGCCCCCGCCGACGCCAACTCCGTCAAGGTCGGTGGCCCGCACGGTGGTCCCTAGCATCCACTCAGACTGTCGGGGCCAGTCGGTCACCGCGTCCCACACCGCCTGTGGCGGCGCGTCGATCACGACGTCGACGGCGATGTGGACGTACTCGCTCACCTAGAACTCCCGTGGTGCGGGGCCGTGCCCCTGCAGCTGCCGGATCTGGGCATCGCGCAGGGCGAGCTCGGCCGCGAGTCGGTCAAGGACCTCATCAACAGCAGCCATCTGGTAGCCGCGCACCGCAAGAGGCAGCCGGAGGGTCTCGACGTCTGACGCAATCATGCTGCGATCCTCCGGAAGCCGCCCGACGACGTGGTCGGGCTCCTCCTCGACAAGGCCATCGCCTCGGCCCAGGGCCAGCAACACAACGCTGAGCAAGATCGCGGTGATCACGACCAGCCACAGAATCCACATCATGGGACGCGCCTCCTTCGATGCGACACGATGGTCCCACGCCGGAGCCGGTCCGGCGACATGCCACGTGGGAGCACCGTGTCACCACCTCATCTGCAGCTCGGACGTCGCGCCTTCGCGCCAGCGGATCGAGTCGTCATGGCGATCGTCAACCGCACCCCTGACTCCTTCTACGACGCGGGGCGCACGTTCGGCGACGACAACGCGATGGTGGCGGTGGACGCTGCCGTTGCCGCCGGAGCCGAAATCGTCGACATCGGTGGGGTGAAGGCCGGGCCTGGAGAAGAGGTCGATGTCGACGCCGAGCTCAGCCGCACCGTCGACTTCGTCGCTGCGGTTCGCGAACGGCACCCGGAGGTGGTGATCAGCGTCGACACCTGGCGCCACGAGGTAGGGGACGCCGTGTGTCGGGTTGGTGCCGACCTGCTCAATGATGCCTGGGGCGGCTACGACCCTCAGCTGGTCGATGTCGCAGCAGCCCATGGTGTCGGCATCGTCTGCACCCACACCGGCGGGGCAACCCCTCGTACCCGCCCGCACCGCGTCGAGTACGAGGACGTAGTCGCCGCGGTGGTTGGCTTCTTGGAGCAGGAGGCTGCCAGGGCCGAGGCAGCCGGCGTCCCCCGGCAACAGGTGCTCATCGACCCTGGCCACGACTTCGGAAAGAACACCCGGCACTCGCTAGCCGTGACGCGCCACCTCGGCCGACTGGTCGCAACCGGACGGCCAGTTCTCGTGTCACTGTCGAACAAGGACTTCGTCGGCGAGTCGTTGGACGCCGCGGTGGGCGAGCGGCTCGTCGGAACCCTGGCCGCGACAGCCGTCAGCTCCTGGTTGGGAGCCCAGGTTTTTCGCGTGCACGAAGTGCGGGAGACGCGAGAGGTGCTCGCGATGGTGCAGGCGATCGCTGGAGATCGGCCGCCGGCGGTGGCGCGACGGGGGCTGGCGTAGCAGCAGACGTCTTCTTGATGCGAGTCACCAGTCCGGCGAGATAGGCAACCAGGGCAGCCGTCAGTACCCACACCGACACCGCGATGGTCGGCACCTGCCAGAGGGCGATCGAGGTGCCGACAGACGTGCGGTCGGCCAGGCTGCCGGCCAGGAGGGCGACAGCTGCCTGGCCACCCATCAGTGCGACCTGGACGAGCGCGAACACCGGCGCGCGAATGGCCGGTGCCATCT
>JANLWJ010000252.1:0-2148 GCA_031364455.1 Actinomycetes bacterium
GCACCGTGCACGTCACGGCCGGAATCCTGGCGCCCATCCCTCTCGCACTCGGCCTCCTGTCGTCGCGCTTCCGGGCCGACGTCGCGCGGCTCGAACGCTGGACAGACTCCGATGTCGAGTGGCTCCGCTCTCGAGACCGACGCAGCGGTCGCATCCCCATCTCGCGCTTCAACGCTGGGCAGAAGCTCAATGCCGCACTCACGGTCGGAGCGGTCATCGTCCTGCTCGGGACCGGAACCGTTATGGGCGGCTGGCTCTGGTCCTGGCCAACGGCCGCGCGCACCGACGCCACCTGGGTCCACGACTGGACCGCCTTCGCCCTCACCGCAGCAGTCATCGGCCACGTGGTCTTCGCGCTGCGCTACGGACGCGGCGACTCGTCGCGCTCAGTGGCGACGGTCCGACGCGTCCAGTGACTCCCATGCACGCACTGCCAGTTCGAGGCGCAGCCGGGTCTCGGGGTTGGCGAGGTCGCGCCCGAGGATCTCGGTGATCCGCTCGACGCGGTAGTAGATGGTGCGCCGCTCGACGCCGAGCCGCTGCGCGGCCGCAGTCTTAGAGCCGTTCTCAGCCAGCAACGCCTGCAGCGTCACTACCAGGCTGGAACCGTGCATGCGGTCGTGCTCAAGCAGCGGGCCGAGCTCGGCCTCGAAGAAGCGGCCCAGCTCAGGGCCTTCGGCCAACCGGTCGAGCAGCACCGAGAGCCCAAGATCGTCGAAGGGCACGACAGCCCCGGCGCCTCCGCCGGGCAGCCGCTCGGCTGCGTGCCGGACAGAGTCCACCGCCTGGTGGTAGGCGCGCAGTACGTCGTGATCGTCGACCATCGTGCTGAACCCGGCACGGCAGTCGGGATGGCGCAACGCAGAGCACACCTGAGCAGAGTCGACCGTCGCAGGAAGGGCGACGACCGCCACCACCCGCTCACCCTCAGGGGCGACCAAGGCACGACAGCCCGAAGCATCCAACACCTTCGTCGTGCGGGCAGCAGCTGAGTCACGCACGCGTGCCCGTGCGCGGGCACCACCCTTCTGCGGCGGTAGCGGTTCGACGATAAGGACGCGAAGGGGATCGCGTCCGAGATCAGTGCCGAGCGTACGGGCGCGACGTCGCAACTCGCGTCCAGAGGTGATGCGTTCCATCACGAGGTCGTTGATCAGCGCGGCCCGGGCGGTCTCGGCGACCAGGCTCGCTTCACGTTCGACCAGGAGGGCCAGTGCCACAGCCGCGGTCGCACGGTCGACTGCGACGGCCTCCACCCGGCCAGGCTCGTGCCCGCAGTACACGCGAAGCGTTCCCCACCGCTCGCCGCGGACTACGACCTCATGCTCGAGCAGCTGGCCATCGCCGCGTGTTGTGCCTTCACTCACCGTGTCCACTCCAGCCACGTCGCTGAGAACCACCGAGCCGTCCACGATGTCGGCGAGCTTTCTGAGGATCTCGGTGACGTCACCACTGCTCACCACGAGGTCGGTGAACGTCCTGGAGATCTCGTCGATCTTTTCGAGTGCCTGAACGTGTGCGGCGATCTCAGCGGCGGAGCGCTTCTGACTGGTGATGTCGATGAGCACGCCTGGCGAGAGCCGACGACCGTCCACCTCGACCACGGACAGTCTCTCCTCAATCCAGATGGTTTCCCCGGTGTCCGGACGGATGAAGCGCCACTCCTGCCGACCGCCCCCGATATCCATGAGCCGATGCGTCTCAGCGATCGCGTGATCGCGGTCATCTGGATGCACGTGGTCGATCGTCTGGTCGAAGTGGGGATTGACGATGTCACCTCGATCCAGCCCGAGGATCTCCCTGGACTGAGGACCGATGTAGAGCGTTAGATTCTCGTCGGGCGCATCGATGTAGGGCACAACCGGCATCGTCTCGATGAGCGCAGTGAAGAAGTTCCACCCGTCAGGTCCGGCGCCGAGGAGCGGACTTGATTCCTCTGTTCCGGAGTCGGGTGTAAGACTCTCCTCCACCTGCCACCTCCAGCCGACGAAATCGGACCTGCGCTGCGCCGCACTCTGTGCAGCCACGTTGCACATTCTGCCTCTCGGCGATCATCGACGGAACGGTTTCACATAACCGTTGCGAGGCGGTCGCTGCCCCAACCCGACCCCGGGTGCGAGGTGGGAATTGCCGTTGGGCAGGATGCCC
>JANLWJ010000259.1:0-2541 GCA_031364455.1 Actinomycetes bacterium
GCGGCGAGGTGCCAGGGCTCAGCTTCTGGGGTGCCGACGAGGAGCAGGCCGCCAGGTTCGGTGGTGCGGCGCCGCATGGTGCGCGCGAACCCCTGCGTGCGCTCAACCCATCCGGACGACGCGAGCATCTCGCGCAGAACCATCACTCGACTGACATCCACGCCCCCCATCGTGCCTCAGGACGTCGGGTGCGACCATGCAGGTCATGGACGAGCGTGTCGACCTTGAGGGCCTGGGGCAGCAATCTCCCAGTGACCGCACGATCGGGGTCATCGGGGGAACCGGCGCGCTGGGGCGTGGACTCGCCGTACGTTTGGCGGCCGCCGGCCATCAAGTCAGAATCGGATCCCGGGATCCAGCCCGCGCCATGGCCGCTGCGGAGGAGCTGAACGAGGAGATATCCGGCGTGTCCAACGCCGAGGCGTGTCGGAGCGACCTCGTCTTCATCGCCGTCCCATGGGCCGCACACGATAAGACCGTTGGCGCTCTGCGCAACGAGTTGGATGGACGCCTGGTCGTCGACTGTGTGAATCCCCTCGGGTTCGACGAGCGCGGCCCCTTCGCTCTTACGGTCGAGGCGGGGAGCGCGACCCAGCAGGCACAGGCACTGCTACCCGACAGCACAGTGGTTGGCGCGTTCCACCACATATCGGCAGAGCTGTTGTTGGCTGGGGACGAGATGGATACCGATGTGCTTGTCGTCGGCGATGAGCGCGGAGCGGTATCACAGGTCATTGAACTGGTCGACAGCATCACCGGCCTGCGGGGGGTGTTTGCCGGGCGACTGCGCAATGCCGGTCAGGTTGAGGCACTGACGGCCAACCTGATCGCCATCAACCGTCGCTACCGGGTGCAGTCGGGGGTACGAGTGACCGGGCTTCGGACCTCGTCAGACCCCGATCACTGATACGACTGGTCAGCCGACGGATACTCGCCATTCACGACGTCGTCCGACCACGCACGCACCGCATCGGCGATGACCGAACGAACGTCGCCGTACGCCCGGACGAACTTTGGGCGTGGGGTGGGCGTAAGCCCGACGAGGTCCTGCCACACGTTGACCTGTGCGTCACAGCCATTGCCGGCCCCGATCCCAATCGTGGGAATGGACAGGGCGTCTGTGACACGTTGCGCAAGCTCTGCTGGCACCACCTCGAGCACGACAGCGAACGCACCGGCCGCTTCCAGAGACTTTGCGTCTCGGAGCAGCAGTTCACCGGAACCGCCACGACCCTGGACTCGGTAGCCGCCCAGCGCGTTGACCGACTGGGGCGTCAGCCCCAGGTGACCCATGACGGGGATGCCGGCGCCGACGAGGGCCTCGACCTGCGGCACGATGCGCTGCCCGCCTTCGAGCTTGACGGCGTGCGCGCCGCCCTCCTTGAGGAAGCGAGTCGCCTGACCGAGGGCTTGCTCGGGTGAGGCCTGATAGGTGCCGAATGGCATGTCGGCCACCACGAGAGCACGCTGTGTTGAGCGCGCTACTGCCGCCACCAACGGAACCAGCTCGTCCATGGTGATGGGGATCGTCGTCTCGTAGCCGTAGACCACGTTGGCCGCCGAGTCGCCGACCAGGAGCACTGGAATGCCGACTTCGTCCAAGAGGCGAGCCGTGATGGCGTCGTAGGCGGTGAGCATGGGCCAGCGTTCGCCGCGCGCTTTGGCGCCGGACAAGTCGTGCAGCGTGACGCGACCCGACCTACTGCCGCCATAGAGTCGTGAACCGTCGCCACTTGTCGACGGACGGTCTGGACCTGGAGATTGGACGGTGGGGGTCATCTCGTATCCCTTCGCCTCGAGGCCATGTGTGGTCCCCGGACTGCTCTCATGGTGACACCTCCAGGGGCAGAACCCAAACATCCCGGCGGAGGAATCTTCTGGGACCCGGCCGAGCACGACGGGGCAGGGCATCCCCGGCGCTGGGCCATCCTCGGCGTGCTGCTGGTCAGCCTGTTGATTGTCGTTCTCGACAACACCGTGCTGAACATCGCGCTACCCACCATCCAGCGCGACCTAAAGGCGACGCCAGGCGAGCTCGTCTGGGCCGTTGACGCCTACATCCTGTCTTTCGCCGCGTTCCTCTTCACCTGGGGTGTGCTCGGTGACAAGTACGGGCGCCGTCGGATCCTGCTGATCGGCTTGACGCTCTTTGCCATCGCATCAGCCATCTGTGCCTTCTCGGTCAACGCCAACATGTTGATCGCCTTTCGGGCAGTCATGGGCGTTGGCGGAGCAGCCGTCCTGCCGGTGTCGTTGGCCATCATCACGGTGGTCTTCCCCCGTGAGGAGCGCGGCAAGGCGATCGGTATGTGGGCCGGCGCGGTAGGTGGCGCAGTAGCTCTCGGCCCAGTCCTGGGCGGCCTGCTCCTTCAGCATCCTGAGTGGTCGGAGTGGCTAACGGGCAACGCGTGGGGATCGGTCTTCTTGATCAACGTTCCTATCATTGCCGTCGGCATCGTCGGAATTGTGCGTGTGGTGCCCGAGACGCGGAACCCCAACCCTCGGCGACTCGATGTGACCGGTCTTGTGATCTCGGCCATT
>JANLWJ010000311.1:0-8226 GCA_031364455.1 Actinomycetes bacterium
CGCAAGGGTGCCAGCAAGCGGATGTGGTGGTCTCCAGCGCTTCGCGTTCGAATCACGACAATCGCCCACGACACCGTCATTGCGACAAGCGTCCAGCTCAAGGCCCATCCGAAGTCCCCCAACTGACCCCCGTGCCCAGAAGGGAGATCGACCATCCACAGCGTGGCGTAGTGGGTGGGGAGTGCGCGGGTCGCCACCCGGTCCATTGCACCCATGGCTGGGCCGAAGAACACGTCAAGGATCCAGATGAACAACACCACGATGATGCCGTTGACTGGATTGCGCACGAAGGTCCCTACGACAGCTCCGACCGCTACATAGACGATCGCGAACATGAATGTGCCGGCGATCGCTCGGACCGGGTGGTCAAGCCCAGTTCGCGCACCGAGCGCCACCAGTGCCACGGTGCTCGCGATGGCGGCAAGGCACAGGCCCGTGAGGAGCCGCGCGAGCACGATTCGGGCAGCCGGGAGCCCAGCTGCCACGACCCGCCGATCAGTATCTCGGGTTCCGGCGATCTGGAAGTACATCGCGCTGCCAGCCAGGAACGCCGTCGCCCATCCGGCGCTGGCCGTCTCTACCACCGAACCTGTGCCGCCGAGCAACTTGGCCGCATCAGACATGCTCCCGGCGACGACCACGACGAAGACGGCGGGGACGACGGTCAGGAGGAGCAGGTTAACCGGGTTGCGGGCGTAGTCGAGGAGGAAGCGGCGAACGAAGATCGCTGTGGTCATCGGGGCACCGTCCGACCGTCCTTGAGGTCGATGACTCGGTCAAGTCGGTCCGCGTCGACGATGAAGTGGCTGATCACCAGGGCGGTTCGCCCGGCCCGTCGACGGTCCGCGACCAGGCCCCAGAACTTCTGGTACGTATCCCAGTCGAACCCGGCGTAGGGCTCGTCGAGGAGCAGCAGGTCCGGGTCCGGGAGAAGCGCGAGGCCGAGGTTGAGCTTGGCGAGTGTGCCGCCTGAAAGTTGGTCGGCGCGGGTATGTGCATAACGTTCGAACCCCAGCGATTCGTAGAGGTCTTGCGTGGACGTCGTGGCCCGTGCGCGCGTCATCCGGTAGGCCTGCGCGAACAGCTCGAAGTGTTCGTTACAGGTGAGTCGGGGGTAGACCACCGGGGTCTGCGGACAGTAGCCGTGCGAACCCGTTCCGCTCACGGTCCCGGCGTCAGGGGCCAGCGCACCGACCAGGATGTTCATCAGAGTGCTCTTGCCAGATCCGTTTTCGCCAACCAGCCCGACCACCTCACCCGGAGTGAGGGTCAGGCTGGCACCGCGCAGGACCGGCAACTCAACTCGGAACGGCCACACCCCTCGCCGGTAGGACTTCTCTATGTCGGTGGCCGCCAGGACCGCGGACGGAGCAGCCCCCTCGGGATGGCTCCGACCTGCCTCACCAGCGGAATCCAATACACGCATAGCGCACCATCCAGTGCCCTGTTACATCGTCAGGGCGTCTTCGCATTCGGTGGGTCAGGCAGCGAGCGGAGCTCAGCGACTTCACGTTCAAGCTCAGCTAGCCGGCGGTCGCGTTCGTCCCCGCCTTCTGGAGAGGCTTGGTGGTCGGGTCCGTGTCCCCCTCCACGCCCGTGAGACATGCCACGCATCATCAAGAGCATCATCAGCGGACAGGCCAGCAAAAACACCAGGGGCAGCCAGTTCTGCATGTCCATGCACCTCCAAGTGTGAGTCGCGTGCGTAACTCTCACGACCATGGTCCCCGAGGGACCCAGTGGAACGGGCGATCGTTTGGTGAAGGTTAGGTAAAAGCCGGCTCTTCATGGAAACTTCACCGCCGACGACGGCCGATCCATACCGAGCTGCCCGATGATGAGGACACAACAGAGTCATGGGAGGCACAAAATGATGGATTGGAATGACTACGGAGTTGGCTGGGGAACCGGTCTTGGCATGCTCATGATGTTGCTGGTCTGGGGCGGTCTCATTGCCTTCGGCGTCTGGGCCATCGCACGCGTGACCCGCGGTCAGGAGCGGCCGCCCAGTAGCGAGTCGCCGCGGCAAATCCTTGATCGCCGCTTTGCGGCTGGGGAAATCGATGCCGAGCATTACGCCGAGGCTAGGCGTGTCCTCGAAAGCCGTAGCGCCGTCACACCCACGCCCCAATACTGATTGGGACTAGCGTCGTCCTCCGAGACACAATATTTCGGAGGACGACATGCCTGACCCGCTGAGAGTACTCGTGGTCGATGACGAGCAAGCACTGGCCAAGGTTGTCGCGAGTTACTTGGCGCGTGAAGGGTTTACCGTCGATCTGGCCTACGACGGACCCTCCGCCGTTGCTGCGGCACGTGAGCATCATCCCGATCTGGTAGTTCTGGACGTGATGCTGCCAGGCTTTGATGGGATCGAGGTCTGCAGGCAACTCCGTGTCTTCAGCGATGCCTACATCATCATGCTCACGGCCCGCGACGAGGAGGTCGACAAGGTCGTGGGGCTCTCCGTCGGTGCCGATGACTACCTGGTTAAGCCCTTCTCGCCTCGCGAAATGATCGCGCGAGTTCGTGCGATGCTGCGCCGGCCGCGCTCCGTCTCCGGCTTGTCAGCAGACCAGGATGTGACCACTGACGAATTGCCCATCATTACTGTCGGGAATCTCTCAGTCGATACGGTCGCGCACAGGGCAACTCTGGAAGGTGCATCGCTCGACCTGACCCGCACCGAATTCGACCTGTTAGCGACCATGGCAGCTCGGCCGCGGGCCGCCTTCACCCGCCGACAACTCATCGATGCGGTCTGGGGTCCGGATTGGTACGGAGATGAA
Source organism: Actinomycetes bacterium (assembly GCA_031364455.1). Taxonomy (GTDB): domain Bacteria; phylum Actinomycetota; class Actinomycetes; order JAHEKZ01; family JAHEKZ01; genus JAHEKZ01. The sequence continues at coordinate 2,790 of JANLWJ010000311.1, forward strand.
CACGTCGTCGACGTCCATGTCGGACACCTTCGCCAAAAACTTGGCGATGACGCGGGGAACCCGACTCGCATTCGCACTGTGCGCGGCGTGGGCTATGGAATGGCGACCGAATGACACGTCGACCCCTTGGGCTGGCACCTCGGCTCATGCTTGCGCAGCTCCTGGTCATCGGTACCGGAGCTCTTGCCCTGATTGGCGCCGCCCTACTTGTCGCTCCTGGTCTGTTTTCCGAGCACCTGGCTCGTACGGGCGAGGAATCACTCCCAGTTCGCCAGCATGCAGAGGAGGCGTTTGCCTCCTCATTCACCATCTCACTCGCCGTAGCGACAGTCGCCTCGCTCACCGTCGCCGGCCTGGTTTCGTGGTTCATGGTTCGTCGCGTCGCTCGACCTGTCGAGGCGCTTGCGGATGCCGCCGGCGCCGTCGCGGCCGGTGACTACTTGGTCAGCGTGCCGACCGGTGGATTTGGCGGTGAGCTCACTCGACTAGCGGACGCCTTCGGGGACATGGCCAACCGGCTCGCCACGACTGACGCCACCCGCAGCAGCCTGTTGGCTGACCTCGCCCACGAACTGCGCACTCCCCTAGCGACGCTCGAGGCTTACATCGACGGGATGGAAGACGGTGTCGTCCCCATCAACCAGCCCTCCTACGCGGTCATGCGTGACCAGGTTGGGCGCCTTCGCCGGCTAGCAGTCGACCTTAGGGAGACCGCGGCCGCGGAGGAGCACGCGCTCGGTCTTGTCTTGGCCCCGATCGATGCAGCCGAGATCGTTCGTAACTCAGTGGCCGCTGCCCGCCCGCGGTTCCAGTCCAAAGGCGTAGAACTCGTTGAGAATCTGCCTTCTGAACCTCTTCTGGTGAAGGCCGACGCCGAGCGTGCACAGCAGGTTCTGGCCAACCTGCTCGACAATGCCCTACGCCACACACCTACGGAAGGGCGCGTTGAAGTAAGGGTGGCTTCCGAGCCAGTCGGATCAGTGCAGATCTCAGTCACCGATACCGGCGAAGGCATCGCTGCAGACGACATCGGTCACGTCTTTGAAAGGTTCAACCGCGGTGATCCGGCACGATCCAGACGCGACGGTGGTGGCAGCGGCCTAGGCCTCACGATCGCTCGCGCAATTGCTGAGGACCACGGAGGTTGGCTGACCGCCGCGAGCGGCGGAGTCGGCTACGGCTGCCAGTTCACCTGGACTCTTTCGAGCGATGGTTCAGCGGCTGCGTGACCGAGCTCTTTGAGCAGCCGCATACAGATCGAGGCCGACCTACCCTAGTCCTGCACCATTCGGGAACGTCGACGCGCACGATCCAGGGCGATCATGATGCGGACAGCGAATGCGAGCGATGCCAGAAGCACCAGACCGCTGACCGCAACGCGCGCACCGGTCAATGGGCTTGGTGGCGCCTGCCACGCGCCGTAGAGCGATCCCATGGCCAGCACCGAAACGACCACCGCTACCCAGAAGGCGATATGGGCACGACGATCTGAGGACCGAGTCGCGTTCGACTCCGAGTTTGCGGTGGACATCGTCAACCCTCTAGATGCTGCACAGCTGGCGCGGCGTTTACCAGCACCGTGAGCGCAATCATGACAAGCACAAACGCGGCGGTAAACCCCATGGCAATCGGCCGTCGACGCCAGAGTCGTTCAGGGCTTCGGTCGACGAAAGGCAAGATCACCAGCAACCCAAAGAAGATCACCTCGCCGTAGAGGATGCCTTTGAGTCCAACCCAATTCTCCACCGTGAATATCCACCAGAAGTTCCACGGCGGCTTGGTCACCTCGATGCCGGCAACGGGTGTCGGGCCGACCCCTTGCGGCAGTAGCACCGACAGAATCCCCAGCAGACCCAGCAATGTGAGTCCGAAAGCCGCGATTCGGCGCAGGTGATGAGTGAAAGGCTCGGTGGGCTCGGCGGCTGAGGCCTGCTCCCCAGAAGAGTCGGTCGGCAGCGCCGGATGCGGCGAGATCCGGTGCTTCTTTACCAGAAGCCCGTGCAGGATCGCCAGCATCAGAATCAGACCGGGGACGACAACCACGTGTGCGCCGTACAGCCGCACCAGTATTGGGACACGGTCGGCGAAGTCCGCAGAGAACCACAACCCAACGCCACCGAGCAGATTACCGATCTCGATGTTGTGACCAAGGGCCTCAAATCCCTCCTGGTCCCACTTCAACACCGTTCCGGTGAATAGTCCCAGCGTGACCAGCCCGAACATCGCCACACCAATGAGCCAGTTAGCCTCGCGGGGCCGCTTGTAAGAACCAGTCAGAACGACCCGCAGCATGTGCAGCAGGGCGGTGACGTACATGGCTTGGCCTGCCCAGAAGTGCAGGCTGCGTACGAATCGTCCAGCCCACACGTCGGTCACAATGCGGCGCACTGACTCGTTGGCAGTCTCGGGGGTTGGACTGTAGAACTGGACCAGGATCACGCCGGTGACGATGAGGATTGCGAGAGCTACGGCCGTTATCCCGCCCAGACTCCAGGCCAGATTGTTGGCATGTTCTGGGACTGGGTACTCCAACGCCTTGATGCCGAGTCTTTCGTCGATCGCGTCGAGGGCCCGCCGGGTGCGACTTTGCGGCCGATCCGTGGGCACCGGATCGGCCACGTGTTGTGCGGTCATGGTGACACCTCCGTCGTCGCCGACGGAGCCCCTGTGGGCGCCGTTTCCGGAGGGCCAAGCCGTTCACTCAACTCACGAATGTTGTCGTGCGGCCGAAAGTGCCAGGACAGCGCCACACCCGCGAGCACGAGCAGCAATGATGTGACGAGGAGGATCCAGTCTCCGCCGGTCAGTCCTTCCCGTCCGGGCAACGGCATCAGCACTACGGTGGTACCGGTCTCCTCACCCACAGCTGGTTCGAGGTCACTCACAGCCTGCTCGATGGAACCCTGAAGCAATGCCCGGGCCTGCGGGACCTGGCCCGCTTCGAGCGCCGTCATGGCTTGCTCTAACTGGTTGACGTCGACGCCTTCCTTGTCGTCGGTGGCCAGAGCGTCATCGACTTTCTCCACTGCGAGCATGATTCCCTCGTCTGTGGTGTCGTGCGCCAGGTGACCAAGGGCCTGCTGCACGAGGACGTAACCAACTGTCGTCTCTCCGGGCTCATCGGCGAAGGCGGGTGACGTGAACAGTGGACTGATCATCACCAGAATGCTGGAAACGAGGATGGCTAGCGTGCGCCTTCGCCCGCGGACAAACGTGTGGCTGACTGGCATCCCATCTCCTCCAGAGGGCGCCGAATGTTTCTCGTGGTTAGTCGCACTGTCAGGCAGCGGAATCCACAAGGCGACCCGAAGGCTCGCCCCGTGGTCGGGTGGATGCATCAACTCTCACACGGCAGTCCGTCCCATCCACTTGCACCCTGATGCATCCCGGGGTTGTGTGTTCCAGAGAACCCCATCGTCTGGGCGCAGTCTCGGACGTGTTGGCCAAAGCCCGGAGCAGCTGCTGCCGACGCCGAAGGGGCCCAGACCAGGACCAGGCCAGCCGCCAGGGCAGCGGCAGTCCCGCCAACCGAACGGAGCTTGTTGTTGCTCATGTCGACCTCTCTCGTGCACGAATTGGTTGTTCAAGGACTACCTAACCGATTCGCGTTACGGTGGGCGTCCTAGTTGACAAACGTGACCAAACCACGTTCGGGGTGGCGAGGGAAGGGCCCAAAGGCACTATCCGGGCACCATCTCATGACATGGGCGCGGTGAGCCCTGTGAAAGTCGCTGAATTACTTGTGTAACAAATGGTGCAGTCGTCCGCCGGAGCGCTGCTCGCGCAACTCGTACGTCCCAGGGTGCCGGTGGGGACGGTCTGACCTCAAGCCGACTTCCGGACGCGCCGGCGCCTATGAGGCACTCAACATGCCTGACGCTCCGTCCGCCTCAAGAGCGAACCTGGCGCTTCAACTGCCGGATGGCTTGATTTCGAAACTGCTTCTGCCGCCCGACGCTCGCGACCACCAAGAGCTTCGACAGAGGGCGAGGAGCAAACAGTCCCGGCTTCTACTGGCCGGGAACTCCGCGAGGCAAGCCTTTGTCGCGTCGTCTACTGCTTTTGCGCCTTCCGCGGCCTTGGTCACATCGCCTGACTCCAGCAGCGTGAATGCGCCTTCGTACGCGTCGTAGGTCTCCTGGCTGTTCTCCTGCACGGTGCCTTCGATCGGCATCGACAGCGGTTCGATGCCCTCGGACAGCGTCTTGCCCTGCGCTGCCGGCGCTGCCGCGATGTCTGCAGCGAGTGCGTTGATGTCATTCATACCCTGCGCGACCGCTGTGAGCAGGGACGGGCGCAGATCTTTGCAGTACCGCCGGACGCTTCCGATGGTCGTGGCCAAGATCTCCTGCACCCCCAGCAAGCGCTCCCACGTACGGGTCAACGGGGGAAGATCATGGCTCAACCGAGTCCAAGACAACCCCAGAAGTCAAGAATCCCCGCCCACACACTCCCGTCAGGGCCGAACCAGGGCCAACACCGCAAGCCAGACTTGATCCCGTCGTGCACTTCGGCCCCTGAGCCGAAAGCGCTCCCTGATGGTGGGATAGCGGCTGCGACTGTTATCTATCGGTCTCGTGGTCCGCATCGGCACTTACGACTTGGAACGCGCGGTCGAGTTGGACGTCCACTTGTGACCCGTCGTCGAGGGTGACTTCTACCTCGTAGTAGCTCTCCTCGTCGTCGACCTCGGTACCGGTCACGTTGCCCTGTCCGGTCTGGGCCAACGCGGCATCGGTCGCCTTTTGGAGTTCCGTGCCTTGGATAGAGCGATCCGTCGCATCGTCGTCATTGGAAGCGACTGCTGCGCCAGCGCCAATCAGCGCGAGTGCTGCCGTCGCTCCGACTACCACCACAACCCTGCGTTTGGTGATCCGCATTGTCTTCGTCTCCTACTCACTCGGGGGTCGGGGTCCGCATCCTCCGGACCTCAGAACACTGACAGTAGGTCGGAAGCATGAAGGGACGATGAGAACGAGACTAACCTTCCAGCTTTAGAGGTCCCTGGGCCGTCATCGTTCTGATGGCTGCGCTCACCCAGAGCCACGACAGCCCTCCCCGGCACTGTCCTGAGGGGCGAATGGAGCAGAATCCCGCCCCCCTAGGACCCGCACGCGACTCCCCAGACCTGGCGCCTCCGCCGGGTGCCCTCACGGTTCTTGCACCACGGGGTTCGCCACTGCTGCGTTGAGCGCTCTCAAGCGCATGGCGCCGCGGATCGTCCTGCACCATCTTGCTCAGCTGATTGCCCCGCCAAACTGCAATGGCTCACGTAGCGTGCGCAAGCCGGTCGACAACATCGGCTGCTCGTTCTTGGGCCGGGGCCGCCTGCAGTTGTTGCGAGATCTTCGCCATGCGTGCCTTGAGGGCTGTGTCAGATAGCAGCTCATCGACCGCTGCGACGATCTCGTCTTGCGATGCCCCGTATGTTGCGAGG
>JANLWJ010000286.1:0-8280 GCA_031364455.1 Actinomycetes bacterium
GGTAGTTGAACTGCATCGACGGGTGCTCCATCGGGTCGGTGGAGCGGATCTTGATCCAGCCGCGTGCGTCGGAGTACATCGGGCCGATGTGCACCTGGTAGCCGTGGCCCTTTGTCGGTGAGGTGCCGTCGTACCTGATGGCGATGGGCAGGAAGTGGAACATCAGGTTCGGGTAGTCGACCTCATCGTTGCTGCGGGTGAAGCCACCGCCCTCGAAGTGGTTGGTGGCGCCGAGCCCCTTGCGCTGGAAGAGCCACTGGGCGCCGATGCCGGGGCGCTTCCACCAGGCCAGGCCTGGTGCGATCGAGACGGGCAGCTTGCTGGCGTACTGGATGTACACCTCAAGGTGGTCCTGCAGGTTCGCGCCGACGCCGGGAAGGTCGGCCACCACGTCGATACCGAGGGACTGCAGGTGTTGGGCGTCGCCCACCCCGGAGAGCTGCATGAGCTGTGGAGTGTTGATCGCGCCGCCGCAGAGGATGACCTCACCGGCCTTGACCGAACGCTTCAGGCGTCCGGCGCGCATGTACTCGACTCCGACGGCGCGCTTGCCATCGAAGACCACCTTGGTGGCGTGCGCGAGGGTTTCGACATCGAGGTTCTTGCGGTCCATGACTGGGTGCAGGTAGGCGCGAGCGGCACTGAGCCGGCGCCCCTTGTGGATGTTGCGGTCGAACCTGGCGAACCCCTCCTGCCGGTAGCCGTTGACGTCGTCGGTGAGGGGGTAGCCAGCCTGCTGCGCCGCTTCGAAGAAGGCGCCGAAGAGGGGGTTGGTGGCCGGGCCGCGTTCCAAGATGAGCGGTCCACTGCCACCGCGCCACTCGTCGGCACCGGCGAGGCAAGACTCCATGCGCTTGAAATAGGGCAGACAGTGGGCGAAGTCCCAGTTCTCCATGCCCTTGTCGGCACCCCAGCGCTCGTAATCCATGGGGTTGCCACGCTGGAAGATCATCCCGTTGATGCTGCTGGAGCCGCCGAGTACTTTGCCGCGTGCGTGGAAGACCCGGCGGTTGTTCATGTGCGGCTCGGGGTCGGTCTCGTAGCGCCAGTCGTAGAACCGGCTGCCGATCGGGAAGGGCAACGCAGCTGGCATGTGGATGAACGGATCCCAGATGAAGTCCGGGTGCCCCGCCTCCAGTACAAGGACCGAGGTGCCGGGGTCAGCGCTCAGTCGGTTGGCGAGCGCCGAACCGGCTGACCCACCGCCGACGATGACGATGTCGTAGCGGTCATCGCTCATCTGGGTGCTCCATCGCTCGAAGGGGGCGTTCGGTCATTCAGCCACCGAACCAGTTCTGTGGGGCTGGTGCGGTGTTGCGCCAGATGTGCTTGGTCTCCTGGTACTCAGCAAGACCGTGATGCCCGAGCTCGCGGCCGAAGCCGGACTGTTTGTAGCCGCCCCACTCCGCCTGCGCTACATAGGGGTGGTAGTCGTTGATCCAGACGGTGCCAGCTCGCAGGCCGGCCGCGACGCGGTCGGCTTTGGCCGGGTCGGTGGTCCAGACTGCGCCGGCGAGGCCATAGTCGGTGTCGTTAGCGAGTCGGAGCGCCTCGGCCTCGTCGGTGAAGGTCTCGACGGTCAGCACCGGCCCGAACGACTCCTCGCGCACGACCTGCATGTCGGCGGTACAGCTGTCGAAGACCGTTGGTGGGTAGTAGTAGCCATCGGCGAGTTCAGGAGCGTCGGGTCGGGTGCCGCCGCAGCGGAGCACCGCACCCTCCGCGACACCGGCAGCGACGTAGGCCTCCACCTTTGCGCGGTGCCCTTCGGAGGTGAGTGGGCCGGTCTCGGCATTCTCGTCGAACGGACCGCCCATGCGGATCGCCGACGCCCGACGAACGAGCTCGTCGACGAAGTCATCGTGGATCGACTCCTCGATCAGCAGCCGTGCACCTGCAGAGCAGACCTGGCCTGAATGGAGGAACACCGCCGTCAAGGCCATGTCGAGTGCGGCTTCGCGGTCGGCGTCGGCAAAGACGATGTTCGGATTCTTGCCGCCGAGCTCGAGTGAGATCTTCTTCACCGTTGGGGCGGCGGCCGCCATGATGATGCGGCCGGTGATGAGGCCACCTGTAAAGGAGACCAGGTCGACGTCTGGGTGCGTCGACAACAGTGCGCCGACATTTGGACCGGTGCCGAGTACGAGGTTGGCAACTCCGGCAGGCAGACCGGCGGCGTCCAGCTCGCGCATGAGGAGGATCGCGGTCGACGGGGTCAGCTCGCTGGGCTTGAGGACGAAGGTGTTGCCCGCGGCCAGCGCCGGGGCCACCTTCCACGAGGTCTGCAGCAGCGGGTAGTTCCACGGCGTGATCAGCCCGCAGACGCCGACCGGTTCGTTGACGACGCGGCTCTCGACTTCAGGACGGTCCACCTCGATGGTGCGGTCGTCAATCTCGGCTGCGAGCTTGGCGTAGTAGCGGAAGACCGAGGTGATGTCGTCCATGTCGTACTCGGCTTCGACGAGCCGCTTGCCGGTGTCGAGCGCCTCGGCCTTGGCGAACTCGGGTCGATGACGTTCCAGGGCGTCGGCAACCCGGTCGAGCAGCGCCCCACGCTCGGCGGGGGAGGTGGTGGGCCAGGGGCCGGTGTCGAAGGCTCTTCGAGCTGCATCGATGGCCGCTTCGGTGTCGGCGCTCGTGCCCTCATCGACGGTGGTGACTAATGAGCCGTCGGCAGGGCAGTGGATCTCTCGCGTGTGCTGCTCACGCGCGCCGGTCCAGGATCCGCCGATAAAGAAGTCGGGCACACCGCTCCCCTCGGTTGTCGTGCACTTACCCTGCAGTGGGCACCCCCTCCCGTCAAGGGAGCGTTGCGAGGCCGTGACGTTGGTTCCACGCGCCGTCTCGCCGGGAGGATTCGGTCTAACCTCCCATCCATGACCGATCAGCAGCGTGGGTTCGCCGTCCAGTACTACAACCAGACCTGGGACCTGATCGACCAGGCAGGACGTACTCCCGGCGATGACCGGCGAATGCTGACGCTCGCCATGGCCAGCCGAGCTCTCTGGGACGATATCGGCGGTGATGAGCAGTTGATCACCGGCAACTGGCAGGTGGCGCACGTGGCTGCGCTCACCGGCCACGCCGATCTGTCGCTCGACTTCGCGGCGGCTGCCTACGAGCGGGCGTCCGACACAGACGTCCCGCTCTGGTTGAAGGCCTCTACCTGTGAGGGTCTGGCCAGGGCGCATGCTGCTGCCGGCCATGAGGCAGAGCGCGACGCCTGGGTGCTGAAGGCCCGAGAGCTGCTGGAGCAGGTCGATGATGCCGATGACCGCGTATTGATCGAGGGGCAGCTGGCGACCGTCGTCGGGTCGTGACCGCTTCCGGAGCGGAGCACCCCTCCGGCGACGCCCACCACTCTCTGTCAGCCCTTGAAGTGCTGCTCATTCTGGGCAGCGACCCCGAGAGGGGTCTCAGCGACGGTGAGGCGCGTCGCAGGCTCGAGCGGTTCGGGCCGAACCGGCTGCCCCCGGTCTCCAGCGCAGGCTGGGTCCTCCGCGTCGCCCGCCAGTTTCACGACCCGCTGATCTACGTCCTGGTTGTGGCCGGCGTGGTCACCACCCTTCTCGGTAAGTACGTCGAGTCGGTAGTGATCTTCGGTGTTGTTCTGGTCAATGCGACGGTTGGCTTCCTTCAGGAGTCCAGGGCCGAGGCTGCACTGGATGCCCTCAGCGAGATGGTGCGCACCACGGCGCGGGTTGTGCGCGGCAGCCGGACCACTGTTATCGACTCTGAGGCCCTGGTGCCGGGGGACGTGGTGCGTATCGAGGCCGGGGACAAGGTTCCCGCAGACCTCCGGCTTACGAGCGAGACCGATGTCGAGGTGGACGAGTCGGCGCTCACCGGGGAGTCCGACCCGGTGGTCAAGGACGAGGTCACCTTGACCGCCGACACCGTCGTCGCGGACCGCCGCAACATGCTCTACTCCGGGACGCTGGTGACGCGGGGGAGCGGCCTCGGGGTTGTGGTGTCCACGGGTGGGGACACCGAGTTGGGTCAGATTCACCGTCTGGTGGGCGCGGTTGACCCTCTCGCGACTCCCCTCACTCGGCGGCTCGGTGAGTTCAGTCGGATCCTGACCGTGATCATCTTGGCGCTGGCCCTGGTGACGTTCGGCATCGGCGTCTGGCGCGGCGAGCCTTGGCCGGAGATGTTTACCGCCGCAGTCGCCCTGGCTGTTGGCGCGATTCCGGAGGGGTTGCCGGCAGCTGTGACGATCACCCTGGCGATCGGTGTGCGGCGGATGGCCCGTCGCAGGGCGGTCGTTCGCCGACTGCCGGCAGTGGAGACCTTGGGCAGTACAACGGTCATCTGCACCGACAAGACCGGAACTCTCACCGAGAACTCGATGACGGTGGTCGAGATATGGACGCCTGAATCTCGCTACCGCGTCGAAGGCGCTGGGTACTCGTCAGAAGGCGCGGTTACGCAGGCAAGTGGTGATCATGCCTCCCTTGCCGATGACGCTGCCCTGGGGGCGCTGGCCGAGGTGGGCATCCTCTGCAGCGACGTACACCTGTCGGAGAGCGAGCCACGCCGCCCGGTGGGCGACCCCACTGAGGGAGCACTCTTTGTTCTCGCCGAGAAGCTCAACCTCGTTCCCACAGAGATGCGGGCAAGGTGGAGTCGGAGCGACGTGGTCCCGTTCAGTTCGGACGAGCGGTGCATGCGGGTGCAGTGCGGTGACGGGTCGGTCGAGCGCGTGTTGGTGAAGGGTGCTGTCGAGCGGGTGCTCAGCCTGAGCAATTGGCAGCTGAAGGCTGACGGCCGCGTCACAGCTCTGGCCCGCGACGATGTGCTGCGTGAGGCGGAGCAGCTCTCAGGGCGGGGACTTCGCGTGATCGCGGGCGCGGTGCGACCGGGCTCACTCGCTGAGGAGAGCCCCCTTGCGTTCGTCGGGCTCTTCGCGATGCACGATCCGCCCCGGCCAACGGCGAACGCCGCTGTTGCCGCCTGCCGAACCGCTGGGATCGCTGTCAAAATGATCACCGGCGACCATGCGGCTACCGCCCTGGCGGTCGCCCGGTCGGTCGGAGTGGTGGATCAGGACAACGACGGCCGGGTGCTCGAGGGCACGGACCTGGCGCAGATCCCGAACGATCAACTCGGCGAGCGCATCGAGCAGACAGACGTGTTCGCGCGGGTGTCCCCGGAACAAAAGCTTCGACTGGTCGGAGCCATGCAGGAGCGTCATCACGTCGTCGCCATGACCGGCGACGGCGTCAATGACGCGCCAGCGCTACGACAGGCAGACATCGGCGTGGCCATGGGGTTCGGGGGTACCGAGGTGGCCAAGGAGGCGGCCGACATGGTCCTCACCGACGACGACTTCGCCACCATAGAGGCGGCCGTCGAGGAGGGGCGGGGTGTCTTCGACAACCTCACGAAGTTCATCGTGTGGACCCTGCCAACGAACATGGGCGAGGGGCTTGTGGTTTTGTCGGCCATCCTCGTGGGTGCAACATTGCCGATCCTGCCGGTGCAAATCCTCTGGATCAATATGACCACTGCGGTTGCGCTCGGCCTCATGCTGGCGTTCGAGCCGAAGGAGTCCGGAATCATGACCCGGCCTCCTCGAGACCCACACGCTCCGCTGTTGAGTCGGCGGCTTGTGGTGCGGATCCTCCTCGTCTCCGGCCTGCTGGTAGCAGGAACGTGGTGGGTCTTCGAGTGGGAGCTTGCAACTGGGGCATCCGACGCCGCTGCACGAACGGCGGCGGTGAACCTGTTCGTCGTCGTCGAAGCGTTCTACCTGATCAACTGTCGCAGCCTGAACTCGTCGGTCTGGGCGATCGGATGGTTCAGCAACCGCTGGTTGATGGGGGGGCTGGTTGTGCAGGCCATCGGCCAACTGGCGTTCACCTACCTGCCGGTGATGAACGAACTGTTCGGCTCCGCACCGATCGGTGTGGAGACCTGGCTGCGCGTCCTGGTCGTCGGCCTGCTGGCCTGGGTGGTCGTCACCATCGACAAGCGCGTCCAACGTGGTCACTTCTGAAGATGCGGTCAGCCCGCTTCCAGCGCGTCGCGCATGGCGAGCAGCTTCGTCTGCGACTCGGCTAGCTCATCGGCCGGGACGGAGCCTTCGACGATGCCGCAGCCGGCGTACATGCGCAGCGAGCGCGCGTCGTCGGGGTCGAGCTGAGCGCAGCGCAGAGCGATGCCGAACGCCCCGTCGCCTCGTGAGTCGATCCACCCGACCGGGCCCGCGTAACGACCGCGATCCATTTCCTCGAGCTCTCGGATTATCGAACGTGCCCGTCCGGTGGGAGTGCCGCAGACGGCGGCCGTGGGGTGCAGGGCAGCCGCCAGGTCGAGTGCTGACTCGCCGTTGGCCAAACGCCCGGTGATGTCGGTCTGCAGATGCTGGACGTTGGCGAGACGGACAACCTCGGGGGCCCTGGGCACAACGAGGTCGGAGCAGAAGGGCCCGAGCGACTCCGATACGGATCGGACGGCCAGCTCGTGCTCGACGCGGTCCTTGTCGGATGCGAGGAGGTCTGCGGCGTGCTGGGCGTCGACGACGGCGTCGCTTCCGCGGGGTGTGGTGCCTGCGAGAACCCGAGAGACGACATGGTCTCCGGTGCGCCGCACCAACAGCTCGGGGGTGGCACCGATCAGGCCGTCGATGGCGAAGGTCCAACAGCTCGGGTAGGTACGCGAGAGCGGTGTGAGGAGGGCTCGCGGGTCGAGATCGTGCGCGGTGCTGACGGCGAGGTCGCGTGCCAGGACGACCTTGTCGAGCGTGCCGCCGGCGATGCGATCAACGGCGGCAGCAACGGCCCGCTCGTAGCCGGCCGCGGTGACGGTGCCGTCGCTGTAGCGGATCTGACCAGGTGGGCGAACCGGCGTCGGTTGGACCAACGTCGCATCGGCATCCCCGATCGTCGTGATCCAAGACGCGCCGTCGCGGCGTCCGACGATGACGTTCGGGACGATCATCACCGAGCTGCTGGGGCCATCATCGAAGGTGAAAGACCCGAACGCGACGGGGCCAGTTCCGGGTACGTGCACCTGGTCGTCGATGTCGAGCGATTCGAGAAGCTCTCGCCACCACTGCGCCGCCCGGGCGAAGCGGTCCGGGCCGGACACGGTGAGGCGGGCCGTCTCGCCCCACGCTGCGAAGCCGTCGGTGCCACGGGTCCAGGCGACGATGTTCTCGTCGGGGAGGGTGTCCAGCAGCGGGCCGGGATCGGCGATCGGGATTGAGCGCACGACAGTTCGGGTACGGGCCCTGGTGCTCACGAGGGTTCAGCCTAGGCCTGGTTCGGTTGGTCGGCCCATCGACCGGTCCGTGCCGATCTCCCCCAAGTAGGCGCGTCGGCAATGAGCGCGGCAGACTTATGCTGTGACACGCGCCGAACTGGACAAGCAGCCGATCGACGTGGCGCAGATGTTCGATGGCGTTGCGTCCAAGTACGACATCACCAATGACGTGCTCTCGCTGGGGCAGGACCGGCAATGGCGTCGTGCTGTCGTCGCCGCTGTCGACCCCCAGGCAGGGGAGCGGGTGCTCGACCTGGCCGCCGGAACCGGGACGTCTTCAGCGCCGTTCCACGAGCGGGGTGCCTTCGTCGTCCCGTGTGACTTCTCGCAAGGGATGCTCGCTGTTGGTAAGCAGCGCTGGCCCGAGCTCGCTTTCGTCGCCGGCGATGGGCTGCGACTGCCGTTCGCAGATGACCGCTTCGATGCGGTGACGATCTCGTTCGGCCTGCGGAACCTGCATGACACTGAGGCGGGGCTTGCCGAGCTGCTGCGCGTCACACGTCCCGGGGGTCGGCTGGTGGTGTGTGAGTTCTCCCACCCCACCTGGGCTCCGTTCCGCACGGTCTTTACCGAGTACCTGATGCGGGCCCTGCCGCCTGTCGCTCGCGCCGTCTCCAGCAACCCTGAGGCCTACGTTTACCTGGCCGAGTCGATCCGGGCCTGGCCGGACCAGCCTGGCCTCGCGGTGCTCCTGCAGCGCGCCGGGTGGCGCTCGGTCGCCTGGCGCAACCTCTCTGGGGGCATCGTGGCCCTCCACCGCGCCACCGCCCCCGCCTAAGGGTGCAACGTCACGTTCCCTACAAATGACGTACTCAACACGTGAGTCACGATCATGCAGTCAGCGGTAGAGCTCGGGTCAGACCACGGTTGAGTGGTGCGTTCCCTTCGTCAGACGAAGGGAACGTGACGTTGCACCCAAAGGGGGTGGGTGGCACCTGGGGGGGAGGAGGGGAGGGGGAGGCGGCTAGTAGGCGTTGCGGAGGGTCTTCATAGCCGCTGCGACCACCTCGC
>JANLWJ010000312.1:0-2788 GCA_031364455.1 Actinomycetes bacterium
TGGGTGACGAGGTCACCCACCAGTCCGAGGCGGAACGGAGCCGTCTCGTCCGCTGCCTGGTCAAGCGCCCGGAGTACCGCGTCCGTGAGGTGGCCCAGCTGTGCCTCGTCGCGGCCGCGAAACATCCGGCGGTCAGGTACAGCGGTCTCGTCGGTGTCGGTGTCGGTGAGCGAGACAGCCAGGTCCGGCGGTAGGGGCCGGCCAGCGACTACCGGTACTCGTGACCGGATCCGCTTGGCTCGGTACTGAGCGGCGTCGGCCAAACGCAACAGCCGGGCCGGGAACTCAACTGCGCCAACAGCATCGGTGGTGACGACCACTCCACAGGCCAAGCCGTGGGGCAGCAGTTCCCATCCCTCGCTGCAGGCCTCGGCCGCAGCATCTATCAGCTGCGGCGCGTCGTGGCCACTCACTGCCACGCAGAACTCGTCTCCGCCAAGACGAGCGACCAGCGACTGGTCGAACCGCTGCGCCGCTTGCTCCAAGATGAGCGCCAGCTGACGCAGCACCCGGTCACCGGCGTCGTGCCCCTGGTCGTCATTGATCCGCTTGAGACCGTTGAGGTCGACGACCGCTAGAGCCATTGGCACCTGCTGGTCACGCCACTTCGCGATGGCGGCATCGAGCCACTGGTCAAGGGCACGGCGATTCGCCAGGCCGGTCATCGAGTCAGTCTGGGCAAGTCTCTCGACTCGGTTTGCGTGGTCGACGCTCTCCAGTGCGGCGCTCACCTGGGCAGCAACGGCCGACACCCAGTCGAGATCGGACATGACGAAGGACTCTCGGGAGTGGTCGCGCGAGACAAAGAGCTCACCCCACCAGTCACCGCCGTAGAGAACAGGCACGCTGACGCAGCTCTTCTTCCGCAGCAGCTCGAGGTACTCCCGGTCGTCGAGTGCAATAGCCGGGTCGTCCAGGCTGAGAACCGCGCCGAGCAGGCCATCAGCCATGCCGGCTAGCCACGTGCTCTGGTCGGCCCCATAGATCTCGTCCTCGGGCTCTTCCTCTTCCCACGTTGCGAGATCGCCGACGTTGAGAACCACGCGTAGCACCTGACGCTCGGGCTCCCACACCCCCAACGAAGCCGCATCGGCCTCACAGGCCCGACAGGCCGCTAGCAGGATCTGCTTGGTCGCCTGGGTCTTGGGGAGGCCAACTCCGGCACGGCCGACGTCGCTGAGGGCGCGCAGACGTCCCTCACTGCGCTCCCGCGCTTGGCGCGTCGCCGCACGAGAGGTGTCCCGGCCCCAGGGTTCCACCATTTATCCATTCTCCCCCGTGATCATCGGCGTCGCGACCCCTCCACTGAACCGTGTCTGCACCGGGTGACCTTCCGGGCCCCCCTCGTCGCTACGCTGACAGCCACCTGTAGAACTCATCTCGCGAGCTCGGAGTGAGCATGGCCGCAGAACCCAGTGACTCCCCGTCCGGCACGGCCGCCGCGGCACCAGGCGTCGACCTGCACACCACTGCAGGAAAGCTCGCCCAGCTGCGGCACAAACTCGATGAAGCCGTCCACGCCGGGTCAGCGCGCGCAGTTGAGACACAGCACAAGCGCGGAAAGCTCACCGCCAGAGAGCGGGTCGAGAACTTCCTCGACCCAGGCTCGTTCGTTGAGTTCGACGAGCTCGCCCGCCATCGGTCGCACAACTTCGGCATGCAGGACAAGCGTCCTTATGGCGACGGGGTCGTCACCGGTTACGGCACCGTTGATGGCCGTCAGGTCTTCGTCTTCGCCCAGGACTTCACGGTCTTCGGCGGGTCACTCGGTGAGGTCTTCGGAGAGAAGATCGTCAAGGTGATGGACATGGCGCTCACGACGGGAGCCCCCGTCGTCGGTATCAACGACTCAGGCGGTGCCCGAATTCAGGAGGGTGTCGCTTCGCTCGGCCTGTACGGCGAGATCTTCTACCGCAACGTCCAGGCGTCAGGGGTGATCCCCCAGATCTCACTGATCATGGGGCCCTGCGCCGGAGGGGCGGTCTACTCACCGGCCATCACCGACTTCATCGTCATGGTCGACAAAACCTCCCACATGTTCATCACCGGACCGGAGGTCATCAAGACCGTCACTGGCGAGGACGTCGGGTTCGAGGAGCTCGGCGGAGCCAGGTCGCACCAGGCCAAGAGCGGCGTCGCCCACTTCATGGCGGCCAGTGAGCAGGAGGCTCTCGAGCTGACCCAGCAGCTGCTCTCGTTCTTGCCCAGCAACAACCTTGACGAGCCGCCCGCCTTCGACACCGACGTGGCAGAAGGTGTCACCGATGACGACAAGACGCTCGACACGCTGATCCCCGACTCGGCCAACCACCCGTACGACATGCACACAGTCATCGAGGCGATCGTTGACGACGGCGACTTCCTCGAGGTAC
The DNA here is from genome assembly GCA_031364455.1 of Actinomycetes bacterium. Taxonomy (GTDB): domain Bacteria; phylum Actinomycetota; class Actinomycetes; order JAHEKZ01; family JAHEKZ01; genus JAHEKZ01. The sequence goes on from JANLWJ010000312.1 coordinate 2,373, forward strand.
AGCCGCTCTTTGCACCCAACATCCTCATCGGCTTCGGCCGCGTCGACGGCCGCTCGCTCGGCATCGTGGCCAACCAACCGATGCAGTTCGCCGGGACGCTCGACATCGACGCGTCGGAGAAGGCCGCCCGCTTCGTCCGTACCTGCGACGCCTTCAACATCCCCGTTCTGACCCTGGTTGACGTCCCAGGGTTCCTGCCGGGGACCGACCAGGAGTGGGACGGCATCATCCGGCGCGGCGCCAAGCTGATCTACGCGTACGCCGAGGCGACCGTGCCTCTGGTCACGGTGATCACCCGCAAGGCATTCGGAGGGGCATACGACGTCATGGGGTCCAAGCACCTCGGTGCCGACATCAACCTCGCGTGGCCGACGGCCCAGATCGCCGTGATGGGCGCGCAGGGAGCAGTCAACATC
>JANLWJ010000318.1:0-4694 GCA_031364455.1 Actinomycetes bacterium
CGCTTTCGGCGAGCGCTCAGGCTGGGCATGGATCGGGGCGTTTGGTGGCCGACCTCCGGGATTGAACAGGGGTGTGCCCACCGAACAGCGTTGACTAGTTGATGATCTCGCCGTGCTCATCTTCGAGGATCGACGCCACTCGGTGGCGCCATGCCTGGAGCGCGTCGGAGGTCAGCCGCGTCCACTCGCTCACCACACCGACGATCCTGACCGGCTCTCTGCTGCGATAGGAACGGGTTGGGTTACCGGGGAACTTCTTGTCGGTTACGTTGGGGTCGTCCTCGAACGCCCCTGTTGGCTCAACGGTGTAGACGCGCGGGGCAGCTTCACCTGCCGCGAGCTCAGCAGCGAGCCCAGCACCGTCGATCACTGCGGTGAAATAGATGTGGTTCATCAGGACCTCCGGCCGGTAGTTCGACCGGAAGCCCGCCGTGAGGAGATCACCCACCTGCAGATCCGCTTTCGTGCCGTGGAAGAAAGGCCCCTCATCCAGCACGTCACGCACCTCCACCTTCAGCTGACGCGGCGGTACCGGATGTGAGTGCTCAGCGGTGAGTGAAGTACCTCGGCGGGCTCGAAGCCGAAGGAATCAAGCCCGTCGAAGATGCGCTCGCCCGACCCGAGCAGGGCGGGCGCGATGTCGAGCGTGAGCTCGTCGACCACGCCGGCAGTCAAGGCCTGTCGGACCGTCGAGGCTCCACCGGCGATGTCGACCCCGTTGCCGCCGGCAGCCTCACAGGCCGCGGAGTAGGCCGCGTCGAAACCCTCGGTGACAAAGTGGAACGTCGTCCCCCCTTCCATCGGGATCGAGTCATGGGGGTAGTGGGTCAGTACGAAAACCGGCGCGTGATAGGGCGGTTCGGGGCCCCACCAGCCAGTCCAATCCTCGTCCCAGTCCCCGCGTATGGGGCCGAACATGTGCCGCCCCATCACATACGCACCCCGGGGGCGCATGAGCCACTCGGCCGCGACCCTGTCGGCCTCGTTGGCCCGCGGGTCACCGATGTGCCACGTGTGCAGCTCCCGCCCCCGCTTCCCCAGGGGCTCCTCCCGGCTCTGGTCCGGACCAGCGACGAAGCCGTCCAGTGAGATCGACATGTGGCAGGTGGTATCCGACACCATGAGCTCCCTAGTGGTCAGGACATGCAAGCGGATGGCCGTCTGGAGTGAGTGTCATCCGCGCCGGGCCGCCTCGATCGCCGCGACGTCGATCTTCTGCATTGTCAGCATGGCCTCGAAGGCGCGCCGAGCCTCATCGCCGCCTGCCGCAATGGCGTCGGTTAGCACACGCGGCGTGATTTGCCACGAGAGGCCCCAGCGATCGGTGCACCATCCGCAGGCGAGCGCCTCCCCGCCGTTGTCGATGATGGCGTTCCAGTAGCGGTCGGTCTCGTCCTGGTCGTCGGTGGCGATCTGGAACGAGAAGGCTTGGGTCTGAGGGAACCCGGGGCCGCCGTTCAAGCCCAGGCACGGGACGCCGGCGACCGTGAACTCGACTGTCAGTGTGTCTCCAGCGCTTCCAGATGGGTAGTCGGCGGGGGCTTGGTGGACGGCCGTTACCCGGCTGTCTGGGAAAGTCGCAGCGTAGAAGCGTGCTGCTGGTTCGGCGTCACCGTCGAACCAGAGGCAGATGGTGTTCTTGGGCATCGGTTTCCCTTCGGGGGTGGATCGACATCGTAACTAACCAACGTCACGACATGTTGACGTCGCTACCAGTCGTCACCCTCGCGGGCCTGGCAGGTGATCTCCGAGCGCAAGTCGATGGAGGGAGTGTGCGGGGTTCGCAAGACCATAATCCCCGCGTCCTCATCCGGGGTGCGTTCCAGCCGCGAACCATTCTGGACGCAGGTCTGGCCCTGCCAACGCTCCCAGCCGAGCCGTTCGTAGAAGGCGTGACGACCGGTCGACAGGACCCCAAGGTCGTAGCGCAACCGGACCACATCGTTCGTAGCGCGCATGAGGTGTATCCCGATGCCCCGTCCCTGCATACGTGGTGCCACCGCAACGCCTTCGACGTAGCCGACGCGCAGGGGGTGATTGCCGATCCGTATGGAGCGCGGAACCACCGCGGTGTGACCCACGGCTCTGGACCGATCCATGACCAAGAGACGCTGACCGCCAAAGGTGTGTGCCCAATCGTGACCAGTGAACTCAGAGCCGAAAGCTAGACGACAGACGTCACCGGCTTCTTCGATCAGGGTGGGATCAAGGTTCTGATCATTGTCGGCAATGACTGTCCAGTTGATGTCCGGCATGCGCTACAGACAGCCGGTCACACGTTGCCGGCTGATGACTCGACGATGCTCGCCTGCCAGGAGTGGGAGGGGGCCGCGGCATTTCCGCAGGACTCGGGGCGGTTGACACCAGCGCGTTGCTCAACCTCCACAAGGAAGCTCTGGCCGTTTTCGGCGACCCGCCAATGACCGGACTCGGCAAGGTAGACGTCGAGGGGACGCGGCAGGCTCGCTCCCATGTGGCGCAGCACCGCCAGTTCGGCAGTCTGTGCAGCCGGTGGCAGTGACGACCGGCCGCGGCACGCGTCCAGGGTTCGGGACGCGGCGTCGGGTCCGCCGTAGAGGTAGCCGTCGGGCAGCGAGACGAACGTCGGCGCAAAGCGGTGACCGCCGGTGTGTGAGGTCTCCCAGACCTGCGTGCTCGGGCTAGCCGCTGTCGACATCGCGGCCGCCAGCGGACGTCCCAACACTGCGCAGCACTGGTCGCGCTTGGCATTGGTGCAGACCAAGCATGCACTGGCGGGTGCCGTGAGCGGCTCGCCAGGTAGGTGGGCCGGAGCAGCATCAGCGGCGAGCAGGGCGTCGATGTCGAGCAGAGAGGGGAGTGAGTCGACGTCCGAAACCGATCGCGCTGTCAGCCATGAGGCGCCGGCATCGGTGCGGGCGAGCAACAGAGTGGGGGCACCACTGCTGGTGTCAGCGTGGGCGCCCACAGATCGGATCAAACTAACGCGCACCGGACGCGCCTCGGCCAATGCGGCCAAAGCGCGTCCAACGTCCACTGGCAGGTGGCTCTCGACCACGGCATCGCGACCCCACGGCCCAGGCTGCTCGAGCAGGATCCAGAGTCTGGCGTGCGGCGCGGTGCCGGCGAGCGGTTCGTCAGTCTGGGCCCGGATCGCCGAGCAGGTGAGTGTCACCCGCGGCTCGACCCGACTGCGGCGATCGGCTGGGTAGCGCGCTCGCCACTGCCGTCGCGGCGCCCATCGGCGGTCGGCAGTTCGACTGGGACTCCGGCACCGGCGCAGGCGATCGGCGTCACCTGCCCGGCCCAGGCCAGGAGCAGGGTGTCCTCACCCTTGAGGAAGCGATGGCAGCGCACGCCGCCCGTTCCCCGCCCCTTAGGTGGGTACTCGGCGTAGTCGGTGACCTTGACGCTGCCGGCCTCGGTGCCCGGAAGGGCGGCGGAGCTACCGGAGATCGTCACGACCGCAGCAGCAGCACCTTGAGGCACGACACCGAAGAAAGCCACCTGCGCGTCGGCACCGAGCCGGATGCCGGCCATGCCACCGGCCGATCGCCCTTGGGCGCGCACGGCCGAAGCGCCGAAGCGCAGCAGCTGGCCGTCGGATGTGACGAACACCAGATCGTCGCTGTCGACGACGGGGGCGGCGCCCATCACCTCGTCGTCGTCCTTCAGGACGATGAGCTCCCATCGGTCCTTGTTGGTCAGCGGTTCAACAGCGACCCGCTTTACGACGCCGTCACGGGTGCCGAGCGCCACGGTGGCCGAGCCGTCGAGCGACACCAGCCCCAACGCCCGCTCGTCGCGGGCGAGGTCGACGAACTCACGCACCGGTGCACCTCCGGCGAGGGTCGGGCCAGCGGCGGTGTTGGGCAGTGTCGGAAGGTCGAGCACGGAGAGCCGGATGATCTCGCCAGTTGAGGTGAGTAGCCCGACCTCACCGCGTGCGGTGGTGGCGACGTCGCTGACGATGACATCGTGCTTGGCGCGCTTGCTGACTGGTTCGAGTGGGGTTTCATCGACGGTTCTGGCAAGCAGTCCGGTGGCCGACAGCAAGACTCGGCACGGGTCGTCAGTGACCTCGAGCGGGGTGGACGCCCTGCTCGGTTGACCGGCTGACTCGAGCAGCACGGTGCGCCGCGGCGTCCCGAACTGCTTGGCGACGTCGGCCAGCTCAGTCGACACCAGTTTCTTAAGCACCTTCTCGTCGTCGAGGATCGCGGTGAGCTCGTCGATCGTGGCAAGAAGCTCTTCGCGCTCGGTCTCGAGCTCGATGCGGCTGAACTTGGTGAGTCGGCGCAGGGGCATGTCGAGGATGTAGGTGGCCTGCACATCGCTTAGCTCAAAGACGCTGATCAGCCGCTCCTTGGCTTGGGCTGCGTCGTCGGAGCTGCGGATCACCGCGATGACCTCGTCGATGTCGACGATGGCAATGAGCAGCCCGTCGACCAGGTGGAGCCGGTCAGTGGCCTTGCGTCGCCGGAACTCACAGCGTCGTCGGACGATCTCGATCCGGTGGTCGAGGTAGACCTGTAGAAGCTCGAGCAGCCCGAGCGTCCGCGGCTGGCCATCATCGAGCCCGAAGTAGAGGCGCAACACCTTGGCATCGCGCGGCGGCAACGAATCCAGCGCCGCCTCGATGTCGGCGCTCTGCGAGCTCGCCATCGTGTGCGCGTCGGTGCCTTCCTGCTCCGCGAGGGCGAAGCGCTCCATCC
>JANLWJ010000349.1:0-4650 GCA_031364455.1 Actinomycetes bacterium
CTGCGCGACCGAGCTCGACCAGTCGCTTCAGTTGCGCCATCTGCCAGGTCAGCACCTCGTCGATCGTGCTCTCGTCGGCGGTCGGCCAGTCGGCCAGATGCACTGAGTCCGCCGCGGCTGCTGTGGTTGGGCGGACGAGGTCCTGCCAGACCCGCTCGGTGATGAAGGGGGTCAGCGGTGCCATGACCAGAGTGAGCGCGGTCAGGGCCTCGTGCAGCGTCGTGAGCGCTGCGTCATCGCCGTCCCAGAAGCGGCGCCTGGAGCGTCGCACGTACCAGTTGGAAAGCTCGTCGACGAAGGTGGCGATCTGCCCTCCAGCTCCGGCGGCGTCGAAGCCGTCGAGGGCGGCATCGACGCCTTGGACCAGCTGCTGGGTACGCGAGGCGAGCCACCTGTCCATTGCCGGACGCTCCACCACCGGGACAGCGACTTCCGGAGGGCTCCATCCGGCAAGACGGGCATACAGCGCCTGGAAGGAGACGGTGTTCCAGTAGGTCAGCAGCGTCTTGCGGACGACCTCCTGGATCGTCTCGTGGCTGACCCGCCTGGCCGACCAGGGAGACCCGCTCGCGACCATGAACCAGCGGACGGCATCAGCACCGTGCTGCTCCATCAGCGGTATCGGCTCGAGGACGTTGCCGAGGTGCTTGCTCATCTTGCGGCCGTCCTTGTCGAGGATGTGGCCCAGACACAGCACATTGCGGTACGACGACTGGTCGAAGATGAGCGTGCCGACGGTCATCAGGGTGTAGAACCACCCGCGGGTCTGGTCGATCGCCTCGCAGATGTAGTCAGCGGGGTACTGGGCGCGGAAGTCTTCTTCGCTCTGCAGGTGTGGGTAACCCCACTGCGCGAAGGGCATGCATCCGGAGTCGAACCAGCCGTCGACGACCTCGGGCACTCGGTGGGCGGGCTCGTCGCACTCCTGGCATCGGAGGACGACGTCGTCGACGAAGGGGCGGTGCGGATCCATTTCATGCAGCGGCTGGCCGGCGAGCTCGGCAAGTTCGGCGCGCGACCCGACGACGGTCAGATGGTCCGACGCGCAACGCCAGACTGGCAGTGGGGTACCCCAGTAGCGGTTCCGCGACAGCGCCCAGTCGATGTTGTTCTCCAGCCAGTCGCCGTACCGGCCGTGCTTGATCGACTCGGGGAACCAGGTGGTTGCCTCGTTCTGCGCGATGAGCTGGTCTTTGATGGCGGTGGTCCGGATGTACCAGGAAGGCTGCGCGTAGTACATCAACGGTGTGTGGCAGCGCCAGCAGTGCGGATAGCTGTGCTCGTAGGGCAGGTGAGCGAAGAGCAGTCCGCGGTCATCAAGGTCGGCGACCAACGCCGCGTCGGCCTTCTTGAAGAAGACGCCGCCGACCAGTCCGACGTCGGGGCCGAAGTGGCCGTCAGCCAGCATCGGATTGACGACCGGTAGGCCGTGAGCCCGGCCAATGGCCAGGTCGTCCGGCCCGAAAGCTGGCGCAAGGTGGACGAGGCCGGTTCCGTCGGTGACCGTGACGAAGTCAGCGGGAAGGACGGTGTGGACAGGTCCTTCATCGGGCATCGACGCGAGGTCGAAAGGCGCGCGGTAGCTGGTACCGACGAGCTCGGTTCCGGAGAGCCGGGTCACCACCGTGGCATCCTCGCCGAGGGCGGTAGCCAGGAGGGGTTCGGCGACAACGAGCAGCGCGCCGTCGGCCACTCGGGCCAGCACGTAGTCGACGTCGGGGTGCACGGCAACCGCGGTGTTGGACACCAAGGTCCACGGCGTCGTCGTCCAGACCAACAGCGCGGCGTCCTGGTCGGCGAGCGGACCGCCGGTCACTGGAAAGCGCACGTAGACCGAGGGGTCAACGACCGTCTCGTAGCCCTGAGCCAGCTCGTGGTCGGAGAGCCCGGTTCCGCAGCGTGGGCAGTAGGGCGCGACACGGTGGTCCTGCACGAGCAGGCCCTTGTCGTAGATCTGCTTGATGGCCCACCAGAGGCTGTCGACGTAGGCCGGGTCCATCGTCCAGTAGGCCTGGTCGGTGTCGACCCAGTAGCCCATCCGCTCGGTCATCTGCTCGAACTCGTCGACGTGGCGCAAAACCGACTCGCGGCACTTGGCGTTGAACGGAGCGACGCCGAACGCCTCGATGTCCTGCTTGCCGGTGAACCCCAGCTCCTTCTCGACGGCGATCTCGACCGGGAGCCCGTGGCAGTCCCAGCCGGCCTTGCGGGGCACCTGGTACCCCTTCATTGTCCGGTAGCGGGGGAAGACGTCCTTGAAGACCCGGGCCTCGATGTGGTGCGTGCCTGGGGTGCCGTTGGCCGTGGGTGGACCTTCGTAGAAGACCCACAGCGGGGCGTCGGCGCGCTGCTCCAAGCTGCGATGGAAGGTGTTCTGGTCCTTCCAGAGGGCGAGGATGTCGTGCTCAAGCGCTGGCAGGTCGACCTGCGGCGGAACTTCGCGGTACATCGATCCTCCGTCGGGTGGGGCGTCCGATCAGAGGGACGAGGCCCTGTTGCTTGGGCCCCGCGGTACCACCCTCCTTGGTGGTGGTCCCTAAGGACGCCCACCCACTCGAGGTCGCTGCAGCCGGGTCTACCTGACCCTGCCATTACTGGCTGGGCCGCTCTTCCGGCAGCTCAGGGTGATGTTCTCCGCGCCAGACCTCCGGGCTCGCACCGTCCCCGGATCGCTCATGGCCTGACAGCGCGGGTACTTGTCCCATCGACGCCGTGCAGTCACGGGGGAGTCTAGCGATGCAGCAGACTGATGCAGTGGCTGACGTGGTGGCTGATAGGGGCGAGTCCGGGTCGGCGCTCCAGATCTGGGTGCGACCGGCTCGTTCGCGGGGCCACTGCTGGCCAGGAGGCCATGGGGGTGGTCCTGCTGAGCCAGCAGCAGGTGAGCCGCGACGGCCTGGGCGGCGTGGCGGTTTGGCCCCGACCCTCCGGAGCGCCTATCCTCGCGCGGACTCCTCGCGCAGTCGGTCTCTGGGAGGTCCGCATGGCGCAACACACGTCCAGTGGTGGAACGACCCGGTGTCGGGGCGCTTCCGCGCACTCCCGATCGCGGACGTCCTCAACCCCGACCATCGCCGCTAGCCGGGCCTCGGCCAAGAAGACTGTGACGAAGAAAGCCGTTGTTAAGAAGGCTCCAGTCAAGAAGGCCCCGGTCAAGAAAGCATCCGCGAAGATGGCGCCGGTCAAGAAGGCGCCGGTCAAGAAGGCGCCGGTCAAGAAGGCTGTGGCAGCACCTCCGCCCCCCCAGTCAGCGCCGGTTGCACCGGCACCGGTCAAGCCCGTGGTGCCGCTGAAGAAGGCCGCCGTCGCACCGAAGCGGTCAGGACGCGGTCGCAAACCTCTCACGCCTGCTGAGCGAGATGAGATGCGCGGCGTCCTGCGCGCCGAACGGGTCCGGCTCAAGGCCGAGATCGCCACGGCAGTCAAAGACCTCAACGAGCTGCTGCGTGACTCCGGTGATGGCTCAGGTGATGACCAGGCAGATGCGGGAAGCAAGACGTTCGAGCGCGAACACGAGATGTCGGTCGCCAACAACTCCCGTGACCTGCTCGAACAGGTCGAGCACGCGTTGAAGCGGATCTCCGACGGCTCGTACGGAACGTGTGAGAACTGTGGCCTGCCGATCGGCAAGATGCGTCTTGAGGCTTTCCCCCGCGCGACGCTCTGCGTCGACTGTAAGCAGCGTGAGGAACGGCGCTGAGCTCCGATCCGCTCATCTCTGCGTCTCGCCGCCCGCTCTGGATCACCCTCGGAGTTGCTGCCGGCGTCCTGGCTATCGACCAGGGCACCAAGTGGTGGGTCCAGCAGCAGATGCCTGGCCGCGAGCCGATTGATGTTCTGGGGGATTGGCTTCAAATCACCTACACGCTCAACCCGGGGGCCGCCTTCAGCATGGGGGGCAGCTTCACCTTTGTGCTCACAGCTATCGCGATAACGGTGGCTGTCGTCGTCATCCGGATGGCTTCTCGGCTGGGGTCCAATGCCTGGGCGGTGGCTCTGGGCGGACTCCTCGGTGGCGCTCTGGGTAACTTGACGGACCGGCTGTTCCGCAGCCCAGGGCCGTTCCGTGGTTCGGTGGTCGACTGGATCTCAGTTCCCAACTGGCCGGTCTTCAACATCGCTGACAGTGCCATTTTCTGCTCGGCGATCCTGATGGTGTGGCTGTCGTTCCGCGGGATCGGTCTCGACGGATCTCGACCGAGCGCGACGGGCTAACCTCACCAGGTGCCAGAACATCGCAGTGTTGCCGTCCCAGAAGGTCTTGAGGGTGAGCGCATCGACGCGGCCCTTGCCAGGCTCTTCGGGCTCTCGCGTACCAAGGCGGCTGACCTGATTGGTGCCGGTGCTGTGCTCGTCGACGGGAGCTTGCCCCTCAAGAGCGAGCGCGTCCATGCCGGCGCCACGCTCGAGGTCGAGCTTCCGGGCGCCGCATCACCAGTCGCGATCGACACCGAACCGGTTCCGGGCCTACTCGTCCTGCACGACGATGACGACATCATTGTGGTGGACAAGCCAGTGGGAGTTGCTGCACACCCGAGTCCAGGGTGGAGCGGGCCGACCGTCGTCGGTGGTCTGGCTGCCGCTGGCTACCGCGTCGCCACGAGCGGGGCAGCCGAGCGCCAAGGCGTCGTGCACCGGCTGGATGTCGAC
>JANLWJ010000412.1:0-2990 GCA_031364455.1 Actinomycetes bacterium
GCTAGCGCGGGCGCTCACGTCACTCGACCTCGCGCGCAGTCTTCATCGGCCGGCACAGGCGACGAGTAGTTCGCGCCGCAAGAATCCAGAGTCGACATACTCGACATCAAAATGCTCCTCTGTAGCTCGCCTTCTTCAGAGTTATCGCGGGGGATCCCTGGTTCGCGACCCGTCGTTGCGAAAGGCAACGCTTCGCCCGGACCGGGCACCGCTTCATCTGTTGGTAGCAAGTTACTAACCAGTCCTTAGTTTAGGCTACACTTTTCTTGAATTTGGACTATACTGTCATGCATGAAGATCGATGGCCGAACGCTGCCGCACAACACATCGGAAATGATTCGGCGCTGGGCGGTGCGTCGGGTCAAGGCCGGCGAGAGTCCGAGCAGTGTGATGAAGCGCTATGGACTTTGCCGTACGACGATCTACCGCTGGCTGCGGGCGGTGAAGCGCGGCGGCGAGAAGGCGTTGCGCGCGCGTCAGCACTCGGGGCCCAAAGGGAAGGTCACGCCGGCGCAGAAGCTGAAGGTGCGGCGCTGGATCAACGGCAAAGATCCGCGCCAGTACGGATTCGACTTCGGACTGTGGACGCGGCAGATCGTGGCGGCGCTGATCGCGCAGCGGTTCGGGGTGAAACTGGGTGTGACCGCGGTGGGACGGTTGTTGGCCGAGTTGGACATTACCCCGCAGAAGCCGCTGCGCCGAGCCTACGAGCGCGATCCAGTGGCGATCGAACGATGGAAGCGGCAGGTGTTTCCGAAGCTGCGTGCCAGAGCCAAACGCCGAGGGGCGAAGATTTTCTTTCTGGACGAGGCCGGGGTGCGTTCGGATCAGGTCTTGGGGCGGACCTGGGGTCTGCGCGGGCGGACACCGGAGGTACCGACCAGCGGCAAGCGGCAAAGCGTAAACGCGATCTCTGCCGTCAATGCGCTGGGCGAATTCTGGTTCGAGATCTATACCGAGCGGTTGAATGCGACCAACTTCATTGAACTGCTGGCGCACTTCATGCGCCGCCGCAAGAGCCCCGTGATGCTGATCCTGGACAGTCATCCGGCCCATATTGCCAAGAGTGTTGCGCGGTACGTGCAGAGCCTGAAAGGTCGACTCGAATTGCACTTCCTGCCGGGGTATGCACCGGAACTGAACCCGGACGAGTTTGTGTGGAACCATCTCAAGCGGCAGGGCGTGAGCAAGAAGCCCCTTCTCCGCAATGAATCACTGCGCCAGCGCGTCAACGTCGACTTGCTCAACATTCAGTCGCGTCCGGGTTTGGTCCGCTCATTCTTCAAAGCACCTTCTGTAGCCTATACTACGGACTAGTTAGTAAGTTGTCCGGTTTAGGTAGCACGTCATCTGTCCGGTTTGCGCTATCGGTTTTTCATGGTCGTCCTCTTTCGATTTTTGGGGTGGGTGGTAGGTATCAAGTCGACGGATTCAATCGCGTGTAGGCTGTTCTCAGCGCCCTCGTTTGGTGCATCGGGGGGTTGATCGTCGCATTGCGCGTTGGGGTGGGCGCGGGGGTCGCTTTGTGGTTATGCCGCGCGCCGCGTTTTTGTTTGCGCTGCCTTGCCCTGAGCGGTGTAGCGTGCCAGGCAACGTGGGCCATGAAACAGCGCCAGGGTGCCGTTGGGATACTCGTGCACGCGCACGCTGGCCTTGACGTAATGGCAGCGATGCTCGTCGGCGGGGATCTGCAGGGTGAGGTTACGGTAGCGCACGCAGTTGTCGTTGCCGACGACCCGTGGTTCTTGCAGGCAAAGGATGTCGGCCAGGTGGCCACCGATGAAGGGGACGAAGGCGGAACCCGATTCGCGGGCGGGCACGCTGAACAGCCGGTTGAAGGCCGGCAGGAAGCGGCGCTTGATGTAGTGATTAGCTTCGGCCATGGTAGTGATCCCGGCCAGCGCGAGTTCCCGCGGCAGCCGCTCCTGCCAAGTCTTGAAGGTGCGCTCGGAACGACCGCGCGCTTGCGGTGAATAGGCGGCGATGAGCTCGATGCCGAGTTGGCCGAGCGCCCGATGGAATTGGGTCGGCTGTTGGCGGTCGACCTTAGCCCCGGCCTTGGGCGTCAGCCAATAGTGGCTACCACGGTCGGTATAGAGCGAGCTGAACAGTCCCTGGCGTTCGATCACCGCCTGCACCCCCAGAAAGCTGCTCATGCTGCCTTCCTCGTCGGTGAGGAAGGCGGAATAAATCTCGCTGGTGGCATCATCCATGGTGATAATCAGATCGCATGGGCGCCCCACGAACCATGCGTGGCGCGAGCCATCCTGATGCAGCATCATGCCGGGTAACGGTCGGCGCTCGCGTTTGCGCCGATGCGCGCCGCGCCGCTTTGCCCGTACCACGATGCCCTGCGCCTGCAGGCGGTTCTTCACCCACGTATAGCAGCGCGTGCCGCGATGCTTGGCTTGGTAGAAGTCAAAAAAGTGCTTCACCGTCCAGTCGGCATAACGCCCTTGGTACAAGCTGGTCAGCGCCATCACTTCGTCCACCGGCGCCAGCCGCGCCGACATCCGCCCCAGGCGCCGATCCAGCAACCCGGTGGCGCCTTCCTCCTCAAACCGCCGACTGAAGCGGCGAAACGTCCGCTCGCTCACTCCCAAGACTTGGGCCGCTTCCTCCTGCGATAAGCGACCTACCTGCCATCCTTCGTAGACGTCTGCGAATCTCATTTGTCGGATCTCCAGTAGCACTCGCGTCCGCTTCATCGATGTTCCCCCTTGGAGGACCATCCTGAACCGGACAACTCATGTGCTACCTACACCGGACATATGATGTGCTACCTACAACCAGTAATCGTGCGATTGACTGGCAGCCACACCAGCGATATAGTCTTTCTTAGCAAAAAAAGAAGGTAGTTTTCCTTATACCTCATTCCCACATCGTGCTCCTCCCGGAGCCTGAGACAAGCTGAAATGTCCATGAGTTTCAAAGCCGACCGTAAGGCAAGACGGTTGAACTGCGCTCTATTTGCACTCCTATTGATTTAT
>JANLWJ010000415.1:0-10372 GCA_031364455.1 Actinomycetes bacterium
CTTCACCACGGTGAAGATCAAGGTGCTTGCCAACGCCAAGCCAACGACTACTGCCCCGCCGGTCACTACCGCCGCAGCCAGGCGATCCACGACAGCGGTCCTGGGGTTGGTCCATGAGGTCACCGCCGAGTAGATGACCACGAACGCGACGAACCACACGATGGCGAAGCCGAGCAACCCAGACCAGCCCAGGATCATGTTGAAGACCAGCCAGACCAGCGCCAGTGCCCCTGATGCCGACCCGACCAGGCTGAAGACGTCGTCGCGGGTTCTCCCCCCCACAGCGCGGGGGGCGTCCACCGGGGTAGCCGCCGTTGGCTCGGTCTTCACCGGGGGCTCAATGGTGATGGTCATCGCCTAGGCCTCCGTGATGCTTCCGCTGCGGCTTCGACCAACGAAGACTGCCGCGATCATGTTCACGACAAGGGTGATGACGAAGAGCACGAACCCAGCGGTCAGTAGAGCCGACAACTGGAAAGACGTGGCTTCACCAAAGAGGCCGGCGATCAGAGCCGAGGTTGTCTGCGTCCCGACCTCGACGACGCTCCACTTGATGTCGTAGGCCGGCGAGATGATGAGGAGTACGGCGATGGTTTCACCGAGAGCCCGCCCCAGGCCGAGCATGGATCCGCCGATGATCCCTCCTCGGCCGAACGGCAGCACCACCGATCGGATGACGCCCCAGCGGGTGGCCCCGAGTGCGACGGCGGCCTCGCGTTCACCAACAGGCGCCTGGTCGAAGACGCCGCGCATGACGGCGCAGGCCAGCGGAATAGTCATCATCGACACTGCAAGACCGGCGATGAACGCAGACCCGGTGAACTGGGACTGCGCCCAGAGCGCAGCGTCCGGGTCGGTGTCGGTCGAGAAGAAGGGGATCCAACCCAGATATTGACTGAGCCAACGTGCGACACCCTTGGCATGCTCCTGCAACAGGGCGAAGCCCCAGAGCCCATAGACGATGCTCGGCACAGCGGCCATCAGGTCGACCAGCGAGACCAATGCCGTCTTGAGTCTTTGTGGCGCGTACTCGCTGATATAGAGGGCTGTCAGCAGTGCGAGCGGAAGGGAGACCACGATCGCCACGAGGGCGACCTGAAAGGTGCCAACGATCACCGCAGCCATCCCCACCTGGTCGAGCTCTGGGTTCCAGGCCGTCTCGGTGAGGAACGAGAGCCCGTAGTGCGAGAAGGTGGGGATCGACTGGTAGCCGAGGAAGGCGCCGATCGCGCCGAAGATGGCGAGGACCACGAACCCGATGGTGCGGACCGATCCGTGGAAGACCTTGTCTTCACGGCTCAACCCAGCATCGATAACGCGGGGCTCATCACCTGCCGGTTCGACCAGTCGGCTCTCGATGTCGATGACTGTCATCGTCAGCCGAACTTCCCGTTCACGTAGTCGGATGTGCGCTGGTCCTGCGGATCTCCGAAGAGCTGCTCGGTGGTCCCCGACTCCACGATCACACCGGGCCGCCCGTCTGTAGCAAGGAAGAAGGCGGACTGCTGCGAGACGCGCGCCGCCTGCTGCATGTTGTGCGTGACGATCACGATCGTGACCTCGTCCTTGAGCTCGCCGATCGTTCGTTCGATCACGTTGGTCGAGCCAGGGTCGAGGGCAGAGCAAGGCTCATCCATCAGAAGGATGTCTGGGTCGACTGCCAGCGACCGAGCGATGCAGAGGCGCTGTTGCTGCCCGCCCGACAACGCCCCTCCCGGCATGTGTAGTCGGTCCTTGACCTCGTTCCAGAGACCAGCTCGGGTCAAGGAGCGCTCCACCAACGAGTCGCGGTCAGATCGCGACACCCGAGTGCCGTTCAGCTTCGGGCCGGCGAGGACGTTCTCACCGATGGACATCGCCGGAAACGGGTTCGGCTTCTGGAAGACCATGCCGATCGACCGACGAGTCTCGGTGATTCGGCGTCCCGAGTCGTAGATGTCCTCGCCGTTGAGGTGTACCTCGCCGCCAAACTTGGCGGCCGGGATCGTCTCGTGCATCCGGTTCAGGGTGCGCAGGAAGGTGGACTTGCCACACCCGGAGGGCCCGATGAGCGCGGTAACCACGCCAGGAGGCATCTCCAGCGACACCCGCTCCAGAACCTTGTGCGAACCGAACCACGCAGAGACACCAACCGCCTCGAGGTGAGCTCCCGCCGCCGGCGCCCTCTCGGACTCGATCGGGTGCTCCTCCATCGTCAGAGTGCTCATCGCACGACTCCCCTAGCGTTGATGCTGACTGACCTACGGCTGGGCTGGCCCGATCGGGCGACGCTGCGCCCCGCGGCTCCCCGGCTCCAGCGTTCCGGAACGGAGTTGGTGACGGACGCGATCACAGCGTTGGCGCGGAACTGTTCGAAGTTCGTCAGGCAGTCGCGCTGACGGCTGAACGTCCGGGCGGCCGTCATGAAGTTGGATCCGGACCTCTCGACCGTCCACCACCAGGAGTAGCCGACTCCCTCATCTGTCGTGAAGTAGATCCGCGGCTGGTCGACACCCCGTACCAGGGCGCGCGCCTCCTCGATTGCTGGCAGGCACGCATCCAGCGTCTCGAACTGGTCGGCACTGCGGCCCAGCTCCCTGTTGTTGGTCCCCAGCAGACGCCACACCATGACGTCGTCCCATCCGGTCGGGCGCACCTCTGCGGTAGGACCCGCGACTCGGAGCGGAGGGACGAGGACCGGACGACGACGTACCAACCGCACCTGGAAACGCGGTTCTGCCACGGTGATCAAGCTCCTGTCGCAGACGTCGGGCCGGGGTGCGTTGCCAGCGTCGAGGTTCTGGAAGGAGGGCGAGAAACGGTCGAGTGAACGAGCAACGTGCGGTGCATGAACAGGAGGCGACCACACCCGCTACATAGAGTGGTGCCATGGCCGAGCACCCGTTCCACGTCGAGGTGCTGGCCAAGCTCGACCCTGACGAGACCGACGCCGTCACCCTTCTCGCCGAACGGGCCACCGAGCACGACGGCGTCCGACCGCTCTCCGAGCACGTCTCCCTGCACCTGCGCCACGGCGGTGACTACGGCGTCCGGCACCTGCTCGCCTACGGCGATGGGCGAGGCACCCTGCCGCACCTGGCCGGGTATGCGCACCTCGACGTCACCGACGAGGTCGCCGGCTCGAGCGCCGAGGTCGTCGTCGACCCCGCTTGGCGTCGCCAGGGCGTTGGCCGACTACTGGTTGACGCCGTCCGCGCCGAGACGCCAGACGGACGGCTCCGGCTCTGGGCACACGGGGAGAGCCCCGCGGCGTCAGGGCTGGCGACCTCGCTGGGGTTCGGAAAGACGCGCGAGCTGCAGCAGCTGCGCCGGTCGCTGTCTGCCCCGTTGCCGCCAGCGGAACTGCCCGGAGGGGTCACCGTCCGCCCCTTCGTCCCTGGGGCGGACGACAAGGCCTGGATTGCGCTCAACGCGCTGATCTTCGCCGATCACCCCGAGCAGGGGGGACTGACGCTGGAGGACCTGTCTCGTCGGCTCGACGAGCCGTGGTTCGACCCAGCGGGCTTCTTCCTTGCTGAGCGCGAGGGACGCCTGGTGGGCTATCACTGGACGAAGGTGCACGGGGGCCAGCCGATCGTTCACGAGCACGACGACCACGGCCAGCACACCCACGACGCCCACGGACACGAGGCGATCGGCGAGGTCTACGTGGTCGGCGTGCATCCGAGCGAGCGCGGCACCGGGTTGGGGACAGCGCTGATCCTGCTGGGCCTGCACCACCTTCGGAGCGCTGGCCTCCTCGAGGCCATGCTCTACGTCGACGCCGAGAACGCTGCAGCCATCGCGGCCTACCGAAGGCTCGGATTCACCCATTGGGACAGCGACGTGCAGTTCCGTTCACCTATGTAGCGGCCGAATTCCTCACAGCGCCGCCGACCGCTCCAGGCGCCGTTTCCCGTACTCGCGATAGGTCAGCCAGATCATGAAGGCGTCAAAGATCGTCAGCAACGCGATGCCGATGGTCGGATTCACGGCCATGAGATAGCCCTGGTAGACGATGAATGCCGCCAAGAAGCCGATCATCCAGGGGTAGGCCCACAGCCTGTCCTTCAGGACAGCCCCGACAAGGACAACCTTCACAAGACCATGTGAGAGCAGGTAAAGGGCGGCGAAGGTCTGCGAGCCCCCGGACAGGTGCCCTTCGGCCGACAGTAGATGGGTGGCGAGGAAGTCATTCGGGTCCTCGGACAGCTCATGCTGCGTCAGTGCAACGACCCAAGAGTCGAGCTGGGCTCTGGAGATGAGCAGCAACAGGACGCCGCCGATGATCTCCAGAACCCCGTCGAGCCCCTTGACGATCAAGGCAATCTCGAAGGTCCAGTCAAGAAGTCCGGACGGGCGGAACCGGGTCACAATCGCAGCCTACGGCGACCGTACCGTGCGCCGAACCGTGGCTCATCCACAGACCTGAAGCGCCGCAAATGAAACCCAGCGACGTCCGGCCCTCAAGGCCGACCACACCAGACTCGATGACATGGCAACACGTTGAAAGGTCCCGGTGGACAAACTCGACTCCCTCGTGGTCGCCGCGCGCGCAGGTGGCGACTGGGCTTTCGCGCGTCTGTGGGAGGAACTGTCCGGCTCCGTTGCGGGGTACCTCCGAGCCAGAGGCGTCAATGATGTCGAGGACGTCACCAGCGACGTATTCCTGGCAGCCTTCCAGGGGATGCGGGGCTTCGAGGGCGATGGAGCGCAGTTTCGCTCCTGGCTGTTCACCATCGCCCATCACCGAGGAGTAGATGGGATTCGGGGGCAGATCAAGGCCGGTGGCCAAGAGCCGTACCTCGAGAACCTTGATCACCGCACAGTTCCAAGTGCCGAGGACAGCACCCTGGACATTCTCCAGAACGACGAGCTCTACCGCGTACTCGCAAACCTCACTCCCGACCAGCGAGACGTTGTGCTGCTGAGATTTGTCGCCGACCTGAGCCTGGAAGAGGTCGCGACCATCACCGGTCGCAACATTGGTGCTGTCAAACAGCTACAACGCCGAGGGGTCGAGCGGCTACGGCGTCACCTGAATGGAGCAATCGTGACCGAAGCCATAACTTCGGTACCTGCTCTCCCGATTGCCGAGTTGTGATGAACGAGAACGAGTTCCCCGAGGAAGTCATCAGGCACCTCCGCCAGATGGCCAATGAACCTGCACCTGAACCAAACGCAGCCCTGAGCGAGTTCCTCGCTGATCCCGGTGTCGCGCTTGCTCCAGATGGTGTTGCGGCTGCCATGGCCAGTTCTGCTTCTACGGGAGCCACCACTCACCCAACGAAGGAGAACCGGATGAAGACTTTGTATGCACGCTTGGGGATGGCCGGCCGGGTCGCCCTGATCACGGCAGTGATCGCCGCGGCAGGAGCGGGAACCGCCGCGGCCGCTACCGCGGTCAACTTGGTGACCGATGACGAGCCGACGACCTCGGTCGATGTGCCCACCGTCCCCGATGACGACCAGGGTGAGGATGCCGACAGCCAGGGCGACGATGTTGCAGATGACCAGGCTAACGAGAACCCGGGCCAGGACGCCGACGACTCCGGCGACGACAGCTCGGGTACGGGCTCGGGTGACGACGCCCAAGGCTCCGACGACCAGGGCGAGGACGCCGACGACCAGGGCGGCAGCTCCGGTACCGGCTCCGCGGACGACGACCAGGGTGAAAGCTCCGACGACGAGTCCGGGGACGACGACCAGGGCGGCAGCTCCGGAAGTGGCTCAGGCGACGACGAGTCCGGGGGCGACGACGAGTCCGGGGGCGACGAGAACGACTGACCAAGCGTCAGCTGAGGGTGAGGGCGTCGCCGGTGGCGGCGCCCTCACCCATGTCAGCACCCCGCTGACCTGCGCATTCTGACCAAGCGGCATGCGCCAGCCCGCGCAGGAGACCACAATGGACCAAACGGGGTGACAGGGGACCTTCGTCGGGTGACGGCGCGCAACTGCACTGTCACCATGGACCCACCTGACCGAAAGGGGACCAAGTGAGTTCCGCGTCCGACGCTGAGTCTGAGCCACTTCCCGCTGATCGCTTCTCCGACCGCGAGCTGTCGTGGCTGGCGTTCAACCAGCGGGTGCTCGAGCTCGCCGAGGACACCGCAGTCCCCGCACTCGAGCGTGCCAAGTTCCTGGCGATCTTCGCCAGCAACCTTGATGAGTTCTACATGGTCAGGGTCGCCGGCCTGAAACGACGCATCGCAGCCGGCATCGCCGTCCAGGCAGCCAGTGGCCTTACGCCCCGCGAGCTCATGAAGCGAGTGCACGACCGCACCCGCTCCCTTATGTCGCAGCACGCCCAGGCCCTTCGCGAACTCATGCCAACACTTCACGACGGCGGCATCCAGATCCTGCGGTGGCGCGAGCTCGACGTCGACGAGCAGAAGGCAATGGGCAAGCTCTTCGACGACCAGATCTTCGCGGTGCTGACGCCACTCGCCGTCGACCCGGCGCATCCCTTCCCCTACATCTCCGGCCTTTCGCTCAACCTTGCCGTCGTCGTGCGCAACCCGAACACCGGCCTGGAACACTTCGCCCGTGTCAAGGTGCCGCCGACGCTGCCGCGCTTTGTCCCACTCGACGGCGGCGAGCACTTCGTCCCGCTCGAAGATGTCATCGCCGCCCACCTCGACTCGCTCTTCCCCGGTATGGAGGTGCTGCAGCGCCACACCTTCCGGGTCACGCGCAATGAGGACGTCGAGGTAGAGGAGGACGAGGCCGAGAACCTGCTCAAGGCTCTCGAGCGTGAGCTGTCGCGTCGCCGCTTTGGTCCCC
The DNA here is from genome assembly GCA_031364455.1 of Actinomycetes bacterium. Taxonomy (GTDB): domain Bacteria; phylum Actinomycetota; class Actinomycetes; order JAHEKZ01; family JAHEKZ01; genus JAHEKZ01. The sequence goes on from JANLWJ010000415.1 coordinate 6,763, forward strand.
CCGTGCGCCTTGAGGTCGAGGAGACAATCGATCCGCATGTACTCGAGCTACTCATCGAAGAGCTCGACATCGACCGCAACGAGGTCGTCACCGTTCCGTGGCCGCTCGACCTCACCGGCTTGTTCGCCATCGCCGGCCTGGACCGTCCCGAGCTGCTCTACCCAGCGTTCGTCCCGATGACCTCGACCGAGCTCAACGAGGTCGAGACCAGCGACGCGCCAGAGATCCTCGAGGTCATGCGCAACCGCGACGTCCTGCTGCACCACCCCTACGACTCGTTCAGCACCAGCGTTCAGGCCTTCCTCGAGGAAGCCGCCGACGACCCGAATGTCCTAGCCATCAAGCAGACGCTCTATCGCACCAGCGGCGACTCGCCGATCGTGCACGCGCTGATCAACGCAGCCGAAGCCGGCAAACAGGTGCTGGTGCTCGTCGAGATCAAAGCCCGCTTCGACGAGCAGGCCAACATCCGCTGGGCGCGCAAGCTCGAGCAAGCCGGCTGTCACGTCGTCTACGGCGTGGTGGGCCTCAAGACGCACAGCAAGCTGAGCATGGTGGTGCGCCAGGACGAGGACGGCGTACTGCGCCGCTACACCCACATCGGAACCGGGAACTACCACCCCAAGACGGCCAGGCTCTACGAAGACCTGGGCCTGCTCACGTCGAGTGCCGCAGTCGGAGACGACGTCAGCAAGCTCTTCAACGTCCTCACGGGCTACTCACTCACCACCGACTACCAACGGCTGCTGGTAGCACCGCACTCGGTGCGCACCGGGCTCATCGAGCGCATCGAGCGCGAGGTCGACAACCACCGTCAAGGCCGGCCCGCGACGATCCGCTTCAAGGTGAACTCGATCGTCGACGAACGGATCATCGACGCCCTCTACCGCGCATCCCAAGCCGGTGTTCCCGTCGACGTCCTCGTCCGCGGCATCTGCGGGATCAAGGCTGGCGTCCCGGGGCTGTCCGAGAACATCCGGGTGCGCAGCATCCTCGGACGCTTTCTGGAGCACTCGCGGATCTACTGGTTCGAGAACGACGGCGAGCCCAACGTGTGGATCGGCAGCGCCGACCTCATGCACCGCAACCTCGACCGACGAGTCGAGGCACTGGTCAGCATCGTCGGTGAAGCACACGTCGCCGCACTCGGCGCCATGCTCGATCTCTCGTTCGACCCAGCTACCTCGTCCTGGCACCTCACGCCCGACGGTGAGTGGCTAAAGGTGAGTCAAGACAGCGACGGCGAGCCGCTGGCTGACCTGCAGACCGAGCTCATCTCACTCAAACGCCAGTCCCGTCGCACCCCCCTTCGATGACGACGCCCACATCCGCGACCGAGGTTGAGCGCAAGCTGTCCGTTCCGACGTCGTTCGCGTTGGCCGACGTCATGGCCCCCCTCGCCGCACTTGGCGATGTGAACCGCGAGACTCTTCGCACCCTGACGGCGGTGTACTACGACACCGAGGATTTCCGATTGGCACGCTCGCGGGTCACGCTGCGCCGCCGCACCGGGGGCAACGACTCCGGTTGGCACCTCAAACTGCCGCCCGTCGATCTTGTCTCCGACGCGCGCGAAGAGATCGTGCTGCCAATCTCATCCGGTCGTCCAGGGCGGGTGCCAAGCGCCCTCTCATCACTGGTCGTCGCGCTCACCGGTGGTCAGCCGTTGCTTCCGTTGGCAACCCAACGGACCAAGCGGACGCCGTACGTCGTGCACTCAAGCGATGGCCAACCCGGGGTCGAGATCGTCGACGACCTCGTGACCATCACCGATGGCGCTCAATCAGGAACGGCGTACCGCGAGGTCGAGGTCGAGGTGCTGGGCGCCGCGCAGCTGCTCGAACCGGTCGTCGCGGTGCTGACCGCCGCGGGCGCCGAGGCTTCGACTTCCCCGAGCAAGGGCATCAGGGCGCTCGTCGGGGAGGCACCACTTCTGGCCCTCATCGAGATCGGCGACCGGCCGCGTCCCAAGGACCCCGCAGCTGACGCCGTCAGGTTCCACGTCCGCACGCAGGTTGCCGCAATCCTCACCCAGGACCAACGCATCCGCCGGCACCTTCCCGATTCGGTACACCAGTACCGCGTCGCTGCCCGACGTCTACGCAGCGTCCTGCAGGCCTTCGCTCCGCTCGTCGACGACGATTGGGGCCGTGGCGTGCGCACCGAGCTGGGCTGGATCGCTTCGGTGCTCAGCCAGTCGCGCGACCGCGAGGTGCTCGAGGCCCGCCTGGTTGCCGCGGTGCGGTCACTTCCCCCAGTGGCCGACGGCGCCGCGGCGCTGGTCGTCATCCAGCAGCACCTCGACGCCGAGCTCGCCGAGGCCAAGGCGTCGATCGAGACAGCAATGGCGTCGGCCCGCTACAGCGAGCTGATGGCAATGCTGCACACCGCCGCTGCTGATCCGCAGACCACAGAGCTGGCCAGTGGCCAGGCATCTGCCGTCCTACCACCGCTGGCCCAGGCCAGCTGGCGCAAGCTGGCCAAGCAGGGACGCCGGCTGCACAACGAACTCGAGGGGCACGACGACCACTGGCACCGCACCCGCATCACCGCGAAGCGGGCGCGATACACCGTCGAGGCCTGTGTCCCAGTATTCGGTGGACCGGCCAAGAAGTTCGCCAAACAGCTGGAGTACGTCACCGAGCTTCTCGGCGAGCACCAGGACGCGGCGATTGCCGCCGAGCTCGTTCAGCAGCTCGCCACCAAGGCACGCGGGGCGCGCGGGCCGTTTGCGCTCGGCGTCCTCTACGCGCAGCAGCGCAGCCGGGTTGACGCCACCCGCCACGAGTTCGTCGAGGCCTGGCCGCGCGTCTCCCACCCGGGGTGGCGCGACTGGATGGCGACCAAGCCATGAGCCGGACGCCGATCGTCGCCGCGGGGTGCCTGATCACGCGGCCCGGCCGCGATTACACCGAGGTACTCCTGGTTCATCGGCCACGCTACGACGACTGGTCGCTACCCAAGGGCAAGGCGGACGCCGGAGAGCATCTGACGTCAACGGCCGTTCGCGAGGTGCTTGAGGAGACCGGCCTGGTCGTGGCGCTGCGGCGTCCGCTGCCCATGCACACGTACAAGGTCGACGGCGCCCCCAAAGAGGTCCACTACTGGCGGGCTGTCGTCGTCGAGGAGACGGAGTTCGTTCCAGGCGACGAGGTCGACAAGATCCGGTGGCTCTCGGTCGACAAGGCGGCGGCCCTGGTTACTCGACCCGATGACGCGCTTCTCATCAAGCTCGCCGACGATCCAGCGGGGACGCCGTTCCTGATCCTTCGGCACGGCAACGCTGTCAAGCGCGTCGACTGGGCCGGCGACGACGTCGACCGGCCACTTGACGCGTCGGGAGTGGCTCAAGCCGACGGCCTGGTGGGGCGTCTTGCTGCGTACGGCGTCGAGCGGGTCCACTCCTCCGCAGCACGCCGCTGCTCAGACACCGTTCGCCCCTACTCACTGACCGCGGGTGTACCGCTCGCCTCCGAGCCGGCAATGACAGAGGCTGGGTTCGAGTCGGCACCCGAGGCGGCTCTGGAGCGGGCCGGGGGCCTGCTGGCCGACGTCTGGCGCACCCAGGAGGCCGCCGTCCTCTGCGGACACCGGCCCTATCTTCCGGTCC
>JANLWJ010000428.1:0-9044 GCA_031364455.1 Actinomycetes bacterium
GGTAGTCACCCGCGACGGGCTGATCCGAGCCACTGCTGCAGGCAGAGAGCAACGGAGCCGCGGTCGCTCCGAGTGAAAGCCACAGTCCCCCGCGAAGGACGTCGCGCCGTCGCATCTGGGGCAGTCTTCCCACAGACGGCTTGCGGTGCGGATTCGCTGGGTTCCTCGGATCAAAGGTCATGCCAACCCCTTCTGGTCGATTTGAACGAAACACTGGTCCAGCCAGGCGCAGCGCGCCCCTCATCCATTGACCGGTCCCACGTTCGCGTCCCGCACCAGGGAAGCTCCTGCCAGTTGGCCCATACTGGGGGAGTCGCGAGGCAATGTCGAGCATCCTGTCCGGCTACGCTTCCGGCATGACCCGGCACCCACTTGATCCCTTGACAGCCGAAGAGCTCACCTCGGTCGTTGGGACGCTCCGCGGTGATCGCGGCCTTGACCAACGCCACTTGATCGCGATGGTGCAGCTGGAGGAGCCTTCAAAGGCAATGATCCTCGGCTGGCAGTCAGGCGAACCGATCGATCGCGCGGCCCGCATCACGGTGTGGGACCGGGTCGCATCGATGGTGAGCGAGGCCGTCGTCACCGTGACGGGCGAAGTTCGCGAGTGGGCGGAAATCCCTGGAGCCTTGTCACCTGTTCTGGGGCCTGAAGCGGACGACGCCCTCGCAGCCGCAAAGGCCGACCCACGCGTCATCCAAGCGCTTGCCGATCGCGGAATCGCCTCACCCGATGACGTACACATGGAGACATGGCCGTTCGGTGCGCAGATACCCGCCGGTCTTGACGACGGCCGGCGCCTGATCTGGACCCCCATGTGGCACCGCCCCCAGCCCGGCGCCAACGTGTACGCGCACCCCATCGGTGGTCTGCGCGCAATCGTCGACCTCGACACCGGCGAGGTCGTCGCTGTCGAGGACGATCCGGGCATCCCGATCCCGGCGACTCCCGGGCCCTACCGGTTAGACGAGACCGGCGGTGGGGTCGCTCTCCGTGAGCTTTCGATCGTGCAACCGGAAGGCGGCTCGTTCACCGTTGATGGATCAGCGATCAGCTGGGAGCGGTGGAGGTTCCGCATCGGCTTCTGCCAGCGAGAGGGCCTCGTCATTCACGATGTGCGCTTCAACGACGAGGGAACCGAGCGTCGCATCGCGCACCGGATGTCGATTGCCGAGCTCGTCATTCCTTACGGCGACCCTAGCCCTGGCGCATATCGCAAGAATGCATTCGACACTGGCGAGTTCGGGCTGGGCAACTACACCAACTCACTGACCCTCGGCTGTGACTGCCTGGGCGAGATCGTGTACATGGACGCAGCTGTTGTCGACGGTGACGGAAACGTTCGCAAGATCCCGAACGCCATATGCCTCCACGAGGAGGACTTCGGGATTCTGTGGAAGCACACCGACGAACTCGGGCACGTCGAGGTTCGACGCGGACGCCGCTTCGTGGCATCGTCGATTGTGACGGTCAACAACTACGAATACGGGTACTTCTGGTACTTCTATCAGGACGGTTCGATCGAGTTCGAAGCCAAACTCACCGGCATCGTGCTCACCTTGGCGGCCGAGCCGGGGAAGGAGTACCCATCGTCCACCGAGATCGAACCGGGTTTGCTCGCGCCCTATCACCAGCACATCTTCTGCGCCCGCCTTGACCTCGACGTCGACGGTACGGAGAACTCCGTCGTTGAGGTTGATGCGGTTGCCCACCCCGTCGGACCAGAGAATCCGCACGGGGCTGCCTACGTCACGCGCGAGACAACGCTCGCCTCCGAGAGCGCGGCGCAGCGCCCGATCGACCCGTTGGCGAACCGTTACTGGAAGGTCATCAATCCCAACCGCACCAATCACGTGGGCAAACCGGTGGGCTACAAGTTGATCCCCGGTTCCACGACCTACCCCATGGCGCATCGCGAGTCCGTCATCGGGCAGCGCGCTGGGTTCATGTATAGCCACCTGTGGGTGACGCCCAACGAACGTGCCGAGCGATACCCGGCCGGTGACTATCCCTTCCAAGCAGAGGGGGGAGCGGGACTGCCCGCATGGACCAGTGCGGACCGGAACCTCGAGAACGCCGACGTGGTCCTCTGGTACGTATTCGGTACCAACCACATCCCGCGTACCGAGGACTGGCCGGTCATGCCTGTTGAGCGTGCCGGGTTCCACCTCAAGCCGGTCGGGTTCTTTCGCCGGAGCCCTGGAATCGACGTCGCACCCTCGGCGGCCGTTCACTGCCACTAGACCGCTTCAGGAGTCCTCGGGGTGGCGTCAGTACTGCTTGTCCTCGGCAACCTCGAAGATCTGCGCCTTCGGCTCCGCGATGACGTCGCTGCCTACGCGCTTCCAGACCTCGCCCATCGCGTCGAGCAGCGTCTGAGCCTCGGCAGCTGTGTCAAAGGTCAACTCGATGCAGACGAAGTCGGGGTCGGCGTCGGCCCGGAGAACCTGATGGCGGCGGACGCCCTTGCCTGCACGGTCGACCGGGTCGCTGTCGAACATCGCCTTCCAGCTGTCGTAGTCGGTACTTCGGTGTTCGACGCGAAGAATGTGCACGGTGACCTCCAGGCTGGGTGACCCCTGAACCGTCTCAGCATTGCCTGATCCTGTAAAGGTCTGGTTAGGGTGCGCCCATGGACAAGGGACGCCTGGAGGCATTCAGCGACGCGGTCATCGCGATCGTGATGACCGTGATGGTTCTGGAGTTCCAGGTTCCGCACGACACCGACTGGACAGCGCTCCGGCCTCTGGTGCCGGTGTTCCTGACCTACGTGCTGAGCTTCGTCTACCTAGGTATCTACTGGAACAACCACCATCACCTCATCAAGGCGGCGGACCGAATCACCGGTGGCGTGCTGTGGGCCAACATGCTGTTGCTCTTCTGGTTGTCTCTCTTCCCGTTTGCCACCGGATGGATGGGCGAGAATTCCTTCGCCGAGGTCCCCACTGCCGTGTACGGCATGGTCTTGCTCCTGGCGGCAATCAGCTACTACATCTTGCAGACGACCATCGTCGCGGCCCAGCCAAATCCGACGTTGAGCGTCGCTTTGGGACGTGATGTGAAGGGCAAGATCTCGCCGATCATCTACGCCGTTGGAATCGGGATGGCCTTCGTGAGCCCATGGGTCTCGGTCGCGCTCTACGCCGCGGTCGCGATGATGTGGCTGGTGCCAGACCGTCGGCTTGAACCGCTGATCGACACCGGCGCCGCCGAGCGATCTTCCACGATCTAGCCGAGCGCTGAAAACACCTCGTAGACCATGATCGCTGGCCACACGAGCCCCTGCAGGATGGCAAGTGCGAACTCCCAGAAGCCGTCAGCCTGTTGCCAGAAGTAGACCCAAGCGCCGAAGATCCCCAAGCCGTAGAGGGCGCCGCCGCCGGCCGCACCTGCGTTGTTGTTGTTGCTCATCTCTGTGCCACCTTCCGCTTCGCAAATCCCCACAGGTTCCCCAGCTACTCCGGGATCGTAATCACGATCTTGCCAATGGCGGTGCCCCGCTCCAAGTGGCGAAGGGCCTGGTGGATCTCCTCGAGCGGGTACGTCGAGTCGATAACGGGCGTTACCTGTCCCGCGTTGACTATTTCGGTGAGGATCGCGAGGCGTTCCTCACGTGGCGAGATCTTTCCTGGAGCTTTGAACTGCGGGACGAAGGGCGTTAGGACCAGCATGTGGAGAATGCGTCCGATGCTGCCGATCACCGGATGCCCGCGACGTCCGTACAGGTCGTGACCGACGAAGACGTAGGTCGCAGTGGATGTCAGCGCGCCCCTGATCGCCGAGAGTGAGTGGTTGCCGGGGATGTCGATGATCAGGTCGTAGCGCTCGCCAGCAGTCGTAAAGTCTGTCGTGGCGTAGTCGATGACGTGGTCGGCGCCAATCGAGCGAAGCACGTCAAGCTTGCCCGCTCGGTCGACGGCAGTGACGTTGGCTCCGTAAGCCTTGGCGAGCTGCACCGCGAAGGTTCCGACGGCACCTCCCGCACCATTGACCAGTACCTTTTTGCCTGGCTCAACATGACCCTCGTCGCGCACTGTCTGCAGCGCAATGAGACCGGAGGTAGGGACAGCGGCAGCCTCAACGTAGGTGAGTCGCTGCGGCATCGGCGCCAGGTCCTTGGCCACAACGGACGCGTACTCGGCAAATGCTCCGCCGTTCTTCCACTGGATGCCGCGTACGCACTCTCCATAGACATCGTCACCGACCTTGTAGTCGGCCACACCGGGGCCAACGGACTCGATGCGGCCGGCCAGGTCGATACCGGGGATCGGGACCTTGGGGCGCCGAAGGCCGCCACCCATGAGTCGCATGACATAAGGGCGACCGGTCAGCACATGCCAGATGTCTGCGTGCAGCGAGGCTGCATGGACCCGGACGAGTACCTCGCCATCGCCAACCGACGGCACCGGGACATCCTCGAGGCTCAGAACCTCATCGGATCCGTACGCCCGCTGGACGATCGCCTTCATTGACGCTCCGTCACTGACCTGGGTCGCTGGTCTGGCGGAAATTCGGCGTAGGCACCGATACCAGCAGGCATCCTGGCAGACCGGTAAGTGGCGATCTCTCACACACCTCTCATCTTGGACCTAGAGTCTTGGAGGTCAGGAGGCTCACATGAGGGTGCTCCTCGTCGAGGACGAGATGAAACTGGCCGCGCTGCTGGAGCGCGGTCTCGTCGAAGAAGGCTATGCCGTCGATGTCGCTTCCAAAGTAAGCGATGGCTCTTGGCTGGTCGACGAGAACAGCTATGACGCGATCATCTTGGACGTCATGCTTCCCGACGGGAATGGCTTCGAACTCTGCCGAGCCCTTCGCGACCGTGGTTGCTGGAGCCCGGTGCTGATGCTGACGGCGCGTGATGGCGTCGACGATCGCGTCAACGGACTCGACTCAGGTGCCGACGACTACCTCACCAAGCCGTTCGCGTTCGATGAGCTGCTGGCCAGGTTGCGCGCGCTCCTGCGACGCGCGGTCGTTGACCGGCCAACAGTGCTTCAGGTGGACGGGCTGAGCGTTGACCCTGCTAGCAGAGAGGTGGCGCGGGACGGTACGCCCATCGCCTTGACGACCAAGGAGTACTCCCTCCTCGAGTACTTCATGCGGTATCCGGGCCGAGTGCACTCGCGGTCGGATCTGGTCGAGCACGTCTGGGACTTCGCGTTCGAGACCGACTCCAACGTCGTCGATGTCTATGTCGGTTATCTCAGGCAGAAGATCGACCGCCCGTTCGGCACGGACAGCATCGAAACCGTCCGGGGTGTCGGGTACCGCCTTCGCAAGGAATCCACGGATGCACCTACCCATCAGGGCTAAGGTCACGCTGATCGCCACCGGGATGATGGCGGTCGGGCTCGCGCTCGTCGGCCTCTTCGTCTACCTGCGCTTCACGGCCCAGCTCACCGAGACGGTTGACGCGGGGCTCTCCTCCCGCGCTGACCAGATCGTCGGGTCACTGACGGCCGGTGGAACTCTCAGTGAGCCAGGCAACGTCATCGAACCCGATGAGGCCTTTGCGCAGCTACTGTCCAGCGACGGCGAGATCCTTGACGCGTCGCAGGGGGTCAGCAGCACCCCGTTGTTCACCTCGAACTCGAGGGTCCTGAACGAGGCCGTCGTCTACGAGGCCGATGTTCGGACCGGCGCCGATCTGGTGCCGGCTCGCCTACTTGCAGTGCCAGCTCCCGAGGGCCGCATCGTTGTCGTGGGGGCTTCCCTGGAAGACCAACGCGAAGCCGTGCACGACCTCGCTGTCCTCTCTCTGATCGGTGGCCTCTTGGCGGTGCTTCTCTCAGGCGCCGTCGGGTGGGTGATGGCTGGTGCCGCCCTGCGTCCGGTCGACCGAATGCGCCGCCAGGCTGACGAGATCTCATGGGCCGAACCAGGTCAGCGGCTTGCGGTTCCCCCGACACACGACGAGCTCGGACGATTGGGCTGCACCCTGAACGAGATGCTCGAACGCCTGGACGCCGCCCTCGTTCGCGAACGACAATTCGTCAGCGACGCCAGCCATGAGCTGCGCACTCCACTGGCCAACCTCAAGGCCGAGATCGACGTGGCACTCAGGCGCCCGAGGGACGAAGTGGCCCTCCGCAGCGCACTGGAGAGTGCGGGAGACGAGACCGACCGGCTCGTGCGTCTGGCCGAGAACCTGTTGGTGCTGGCCAAGGCCGAACACGGCAGCGGGTTCATCGTGCGCAGCCGAGTCGACGTCGCTGAGCTAGTTGCGCAGGTCAAGCACTCCTTCGCGGCCATGGCCGCCGATCGTCAGGTGACTCTGGAGGCCGATGTTGATCCGGCCCTTTACGCCGACGTCGATGCCGAGCGAGTTCGACAGGCGATCGACAACCTGGTCAGCAACGCGCTTCGCGTCGCCCCGGCTCGCTCGACGGTGCGCATCGCGGCGTCCACCACTGGGGGCGAGCTCGTGCTGCAGGTCATCGACGCCGGTCCTGGGTTCGACGCAGCCTTCCTCCAGCAGGCGTTCGAACCATTCAGCAGAGCAGACCAGGGACGCACCAGGTCTGACGGTGGGGCCGGGCTGGGCCTGGCCATCGTGAAGGCGATCGCCGAGGCACACGGCGGGTCAGTCTCGGCGGTCAACCGTGCGGGAGCGGGAGCACAGGTGACACTGCGCCTGCCGGCCGAGACGGCGTAGCTGCTACTCACCGGGCTCTCATCACCTGCGGGCGAGAGTGGGCGGTGAACCCACGAGACCGAGGAGGAGACATGGTGAGCAGCAAAGTAGGAGCGACCACGCTGGTGGTGTTAACGGCAGGGCTCGCGGCAGTGATGGGGCCAGTAGGCGCAAGCTCGGCGCGCGTCGCCGACCCATGCGCGACGCCGCTTCCGCAGGGAAGTGAACCGGTAACACTCGACCCGGCCAACTTCGTCGACACGATCGACAACGCCTACTGGCCGATGGCCCCGGGTAGCCGATGGGTCTACCAGGAGACTGATGCGAAGGGTCACATCCAGAAAGTGCTGGTGCGGGTCACTGATCGCACGAAGTCCGTCGTTGGTGTTGACGCGACCGTGGTGCGCGACACCGTGACGGGCAAGGGTTCGCTCGTCGAAGACACCAGGGACTGGTACGCGCAGGATGTGTGCGGCAACGTCTGGTACCTGGGCGAGAACACCAAGGAGTACGAGGACGGCCAGGTCGTCAGTACGGAGGGTTCGTGGGAAACCGGAGTCGACGGTGCGCAGGCAGGGATCGCGGTGCCGGGAGCCCCGACAGCCGGGCTGACCTATCGTCAGGAGTACTACGCGGGGCATGCCGAGGATGGCGCAACGGTCCTGAGCATCGATGAGCAGGTTCGAGTTCCGTACGGGCACTTCACCGATGTGTTGGTCACCAAGGACTACACGACGCTTCACCCGAGAATCCTTGAGTACAAGTTCTACGCCAAGGGCGTTGGCCCAGTCGAAGAGATCGGGCTCTCCGGTGGTTCGGACCGTGCCGAGCTCGTCAGCTACGACGCAGGGTAAGGACGAAGGAGTCATGAGTCACACCCTTCGGTGGGTCGTGGTCGCAACAGCAGCGGCCGTCGTAGTTGTTGCCGGCGCTGGCGTCGCGATCGCGACCTCGCACAGCGACGAGCAGAGTCTGTCTGGTGTGACGCTCGACGAAGCGACGCAGGCGGCGCTCACCTATACGGGGGGAGGTTCGGTCACCGAGGCGGAGGTGGGCGACCAGAGCGCTGCCTACGACGTGCAGGTCACCCGTGATGACGGAGTCGTCGTCGAGCTACGACTCGACTCGAGTCTTGCGGTGATCAGCGAGGAGAATGATCACGACGAGCCCGAGACCGGTACAGGCGACGCGGGCTAAGCGGGGACCGTCACGCTCTGGCGGCCCGCCGCTGAAGTTTGGTCAGGAAGGGAATCGCCGACGTCGCCCTCCACCTGGGGGCGACGTTGGCGATTCCCTTCAGCGAACCCCGCCCTTTGTAGGACGGTTGTCGACCTGCGAACCAAATTGCGGCCGGCAGCGCTCAGGCGCAGCGGCGACCGGGCGTTCAACGGAGGCATCGCCCCCGAGACCGCGTCGAACACCCTTGATCGGAGTCGCTATCACCGAATCCGTAGCGGGTTCGATCGGTACGAGCCGTCGCCGTCCTCGCACGTCCCCCGGGTGGGGTAGGTAACGCCATTGCCGCAGGTCCCTGCCCACAAGGGGTGCTCTTGAATACGTCCAGCTCATCGAGATGCTGTCCACGCTGCCGCCCGGCCAGCACGAAGTGATCTGGCTCCACTTCGTTGCCGACCTCAGCCTCGAGGATGTCGCCCATCTCGCCGGTCGCCGGCGGACGGCGGTCAAGCAGCTTCAGCGCCGCGGGATCGACCGCCTCCGCCGTCACCTAGTTGGCCCAACTTCGGACAGACCCATATCTCCGACGATCCTTCGATCGATTGCCGAGTTGAGATGAACGAGAACCAGATCCCCGAGGATCTCCTAAGGCGCCTTAGGACGATGGCACATCAGCCACCGCCTACACCCACACCTGCGCTGGCGGAGTTCCTAGTTGATCCCGGCTCTTCTCTCACCGAACAGGGCGACCTGGCAGCGATGTCAGCGAGCGACGCAACCGGGTCTGCTGCGATGCAGCTAGCTGGGCTACCGAAGGGGATAAGCATGACGAATCTGACTGGGCGCCTGAAGGGCGCCGTCAGCAAGATGGGGTTGATTGGCCGCGTGGGAGTGGTGACCGCGGTCGTTGTCGCGGCAGGCGCGGGTACCGCTGCGGCGGCTACGGCGGTCAATGCTGTGGTCGACGATGACCCAGCCGTCAGCGTCGACGTCACCGACCAGGGTGAGGACGCCGACGACCAGGGATCCCAGGACGTCACCGACCCCGCTGACCTTGCTGACGAGCAGGGTGATGACAGCCAGGGTGATGACAGCCAGGGTGACGACAGCCAGGACTCCGACGACCAGGGAGACGAAACCCAGGGAGACTACAGCCACGGAGACGACAGCCAGGGTGACGACAGCCAGGGTGACGACAGCCGGGGTGGCGACAGCCAGGGTGACGACAGCC
>JANLWJ010000328.1:0-6271 GCA_031364455.1 Actinomycetes bacterium
GGGACGAAGAGCTGGCCGGCAAAGATGGACAACTCACCTACGAGTCAGCCGCCGGAGGGCGGCAGATCCCAAGTGCTGACTCAGAGACCGACGAGTCAGTTGCTGGCGTCGACGTCCAGCTCACCATTGACCGCGACATCCAGTTCATCGCTGAGCGAGCGATCCGCGCCAAGGTCAAGGAGTCCGCGGCCGACAGCGGAACGGTGGTGGCAATGGACCCGAGGACCGGCGAGGTTCTCGCGATGGCCACCTACCCGTCCCTCAACCCGAGCAACCCCACCGCGGCTCCCGATGCTGACCGCGGAAACCGCGCCGTCACTGAAATCTATGAGCCAGGAAGCACCAGCAAGGTGATGACCATGGCGGCCGCTCTTGACGCTGGCGCCGTCACGCCCAACACGAAGATTGAAGTGCCGCCGATCCTGTATCGCGGTGGCGACGACTTCAACGACTCCTCGCCGCATGGAACATTGCACCTGACGGCGACCGGGGTCCTGGCGCAGTCGAGCAACATCGGGATGATCCTGATAGCCGAAAAGCTCGGCAACCAGGCCCTGTACACCTACCTGCGCAAGTTCGGCATGGGATCCACGAGCGGACTGGACTTTCCCGGCGAAAGCGCTGGGCTGTTTCCCAACGTGGACGACTGGGGGCCGACTAACGCGGCAACGATCGCCTTCGGGCAAGGCCTCTCCCTGAACGCCGTCCAAGCGACATCGGTCTTCGCCACCATCGCCAATGACGGCGTTCGGGTGGAGCCGACGGTTGTCGCTGGAACGTCAGGACCTGACGGGTCGTTCACGCCGGCTCCGGCCCCCCAACGCCACCGAGTCATCAGTGCTGAGTCGGCCACCACCCTTCGGGAGATGATGGAGACCGTTGTCTCCGACGAAGGAACGGCTCCGATGGCACAGATTCCGGGGTACCGGGTGGCTGGCAAGACCGGTACCGCAGAGAGAGTTGACGAGAGCTGTGGCTGCTACAGCGGCTACACCGCTTCCTTCATCGGCTTCGCGCCGGCTGACAAGCCGGCCATTGTCGTGTCGGTCACGCTTCAGGACCCGAAGAACGAGCACTACGGCGGAGTCCTCGGTGGACCGGTATTCAAGCGTGTTACTTCGTTTGCCCTGCAGAGCGAGCAGGTTCCACCGACGACGACGCCGGTGCCATTAATGCGACTGACCTACCGGCCCTGAACTCCGACATTTGCCATGTCAATGAACACCGCGCGTCCGCCCCGGCCCGATCCTCGGCCGATGTCGCTCGCGGATGTGTGCGCGGCTCTCTCTCTGGATCCCGGGTCAGCGGCGCATATCACCGTCACCGGGGTGACGCTTGACTCACGCGACGTACGCCCGGGCGACCTCTTCGTCGCGCTCTCCGGCGAGCGAGTTCACGGCGCAACATTCGCTGGTCAAGCTGCTGACGCTGGGGCTGTGGCAGTTGCCACCGACGAGGCCGGCGCAGAACTGGTCGGGTCGCTGTTGCCCTGCCTGGTCATCGATGGCCTCCGGGCCAGGACTGGCGAACTAGCCGCTGAGATCTACGGTCGCCCAGCAGAAGACCTGTTGGTACTCGGTGTGACCGGCACGAACGGTAAGACCACGACGGCATATCTGCTCGAGGCAGGCCTCCGGGCGGCCGGACATCGCACCGGCCTCGTGGGAACGGTGGCAACGCTGATCGACGGCCAGGCATTCGAGACGGTGCGAACCACGCCAGAGGCCCCAGAGCTGCACGCCCTGTTTGCCGTCATGCGCGAACGTGGGGTGACCGCAGTGGCGATGGAGGTATCCAGCCACGCGCTGGCGATGGGACGGGTGGACGGCTGCCGCTTCGCAGTCGCCGGGTTCACCCAGCTTGCGGTCGACCATTTGGACTTCCACGGAAGCGAGGAGGCCTACTTCGCGGCCAAGCAGATGCTCTTCGAGCCCGAGCGAAGCGCGGCTGCCGTGATCATCATCGACGACGCCGGCGGACGCCGCATGGCGAGTGCGTCCGGCACCCCATCTGTCACGCTAGGGACGAGCGCCGACGCCGACTGGCGTATTTCAGACATCGAGGAGCTTCGAGGCGGGGGCTACAGGTACCTGCTCACGCCTCCGCGTGGGGAGGCGCAGCCCGGCGAGGTCAGACTCATGGGTCGATTCAACGTCGCCAACGCCGCGCTGGCCCAGGTGATGCTCGTCGTAGCCGGCGTCGACCCACAGACCGCCGCCCGTGGGGTAGGGGAGTGTGCTGGGGTTCCTGGCCGTATGGATCGAGTTGGAACCTACGAGGTCGCACTTGTCGTTGACTATGCCCACACCGCTGATGCGCTGGGTCGTGCGATCGATGCGGTGACCCCCGAGACCGGGGGGCAGGTGATCGTCGTGTTCGGGTGTGGCGGGGACCGTGACCCGAGCAAGCGCATACCAATGGGAGCGGTCGCGGCCTCCCGGGCTTCGGTCGTTGTGGTGACCGACGACAACCCACGGTCAGAGCCCCCCGACCTCATCCGGCAGGCTGTCCTCGCCGGTGCCGAGCAGATCCCTGCCGCAGGCCGTGCTGAGGTGATCGAGGTCGGCGACCGCCGTGCCGCCATGGAGTTGGCGGTGAGCCGGGCACGACCGGGCGATGTCGTGCTGGTTGCCGGCAAGGGTCACGAGAGCGGCCAGGAGGTGGGTGACGTGGTGACGCCGTTCGACGACCGAGTTGAGCTGATGGCCGCGTGGGACCACGTCCACCGGGCAAGCTCAGGTGGTCAGGGGTGATTCCGACAAGCTTGGGTGATGTTGCTGCTGCCGTAGGCGGAGAGCTGGTGGGCGTCGATGACCCCGCATCCCCCGTGCTGCATGTTTGCTCGGACACGCGTGAGGTCGTCGCCGGCAGCCTGTTCGTGGCTCTCGCGGGGACACGGGTGGACGGCCACGACTACGCGACGGACGCGTTACAGAGAGGCGCGGTCGCGGTCCTGGGAGCTCGTCCAACTCCAGCACCGACGATCGTCGTCGATGACGTGCTTGGCGCGTTGGGGACACTTGCGAGGTTTCACATCGACCGGCTCGCCAACACGACGGTGATCGCGGTGACGGGGTCAGCGGGCAAGACCACTGCCAAGGACCTCATCGCGTCCGTGCTGGAGAGCAACGGCACGACGGTGTCCCCGCCTGGGTCGTTCAACAACGAGCTGGGTCTTCCGCTGACTGTTCTCGCTGCCGATCTGGACACTCGCTACCTGGTGCTGGAGATGGGTGCCCGCGGGAAGGGTCACATCGCGTACCTCTGTTCGATCGCGCCACCTGACGTGGGAGTTGAGCTGATGGTCGGAAGCGCCCATGTCAGCGAGTTCGGGAGCCGTGCCGCGATCGCCGATGCCAAGGCTGAGCTGGTCAGGGCTCTCCCCGCATCGGGAACAGCGGTGCTCAACGCCGACGACGTTCTTGTACGAGAGATGGCAAACGAGAGCGCGGCGAGCGTGACGTGGTTTGGCCATCGACCCGATGCCCAGGTGTGGGCAGATGATCTGACGTTCGATCACCTGGACCGGGCCAGGTTCAACCTGCAGGTACCGAGCGGCATGGCGCGAGTCGAGCTGCAGCTGGTGGGGGAGCACGCAGTACCCAACGCTCTTGCGGCCGCTGCCGTCGGCTGGTCGGTCGGTATGGACGCTGGATCGATTGCAGAGGCGCTCTCGGCCGCCTTGCCCAGGAGCAGGTGGCGAATGGAGGTAACCGAGCGTTCCGATGGCCTGATCGTCATCAACGACGCATACAACGCCAGTCCAGAGGCGACGCGGGCAGCGCTCAAGTCGCTCAAGCAGATTGCTGGGGACAGGCGTTGCTGGGCGGTTCTGGGCGAGATGCGAGAGCTGGGAGAGCGCTCTGCAGCCGAACACGATGCGATTGGTCGACTGGTTGTGCGCTTGGATGTGCAACGGTTAGTCGTCGTCGGAGAAGGCGCCCGGCCCATGCACCTGGCTGCTGGGCTCGAGGGATCGTGGGGACGGGAGTCCATGTTCGTTCCAGATGTCGCAGGCGCAATGGCGGTATTGCGCGATGAGCTGCGTCCCGACGACGTAGTTCTCGTGAAGGCTTCCAGAGCGATCGGCCTCGAGGTTGTCGCCGCCGAGCTGCTCGGCGACGATGCCCCATGAGGCTGGTACTGGTTGCGGTCATCGTGAGCTTGATCATCGGGTTCGTGGTAACGCCGCTGTGGGCCAAGTGGCTCAGCGCCAGGGGCTATGCCCAGTCGATTCGGGACGCCGAAGAGCTGGGGTACGCAGTTCCGGACCATGCTGGGAAGAAGGGCACACCGTCGATGGGCGGTGTCGTGATCGTCGCAGGCACGGTGCTGAGCTACGCGGCCGCTCACCTGGTTGCCGGCAGTGGCCCCAGCGCATCGGCGCTGCTCGTGCTATTCCTCATGGTGGGCTTGGCTTCCGTCGGCTTCGCCGACGACTACATCAAGATCTTCCGGAGACGCTCGACGGGACTGCGGGTCAAGACCAAGCTTGTCGGACAGGCCGTCGTGGCTATCGTCTTCGCTCTCCTCGTCCTGCAGTTCCCGAACGTTGACGGGCTGACACCGGCGACGCAGTACATTTCCTTCGTTCGCGATACCGCGATCTTCTTGCCGATTGGCATCTACGTCCTGTGGGTTTGGTTCATGGTGGCCGCAACGTCGAACGCAGTGAACATCAGCGACGGACTTGACGGCCTTGCCGCTGGGGCTGCATCGATGGTCTTTGGCGCCTACGTCACGGTAGGGCTGTGGCAGTACAACCAGCGATGCGCAGAGGTGGTCCTGCCCAACTGCTATGAGGTGCGTAACCCGCTGGACTTGGCTGTCGTCGCCGCGGGCGTGATGGGGTCGTGCTTCGGTTTCCTGTGGTGGAACACCTCGCCAGCGCGGATCTTCATGGGTGACACCGGGTCGCTGGCTCTGGGCGGTGCGATGGCCGGCATCGCGATCTGCACGCAAACTGAGCTGCTGCTTCCGGTAATGGCCGGCCTCTTCGTCGTGATCACGGCTTCGGTGATCATTCAGATTGCCTCGTACAAGACGACAGGGCGTCGGGTCTTTCTGATGACGCCGCTGCACCATCACTTCGAGCTCAGGGGGTGGCCCGAGGTCCAGATCGTGACCAGGTTCTGGATCATCTCCGGCCTGTTCACCGGCGCCGGCTTCGTCCTCTTCTACACCGAGTGGCTCGGTGGCGGCGGTATCGGGTGACTGCTTCGGCAGCTGTCACCGAGTGGCTGCGGACGGCCGACCGAGCAGCCGACTGGTCCGGGGTCCGGGCCTGTGTCGCCGGCCTCGGGAAGAGCGGCTTCGCTGCGGCCGATGCCTTGCTTCGGGTGGGTGCACAGGTCGAGATCGTCGAGGCGGGCGAGGCAACGGGTTCGGGTCAACTGGCTGTGCGGGCCCAGATCCTGGACACGCTTGGGGCTCGCGTCCGGATGGGTGTCGACGACGAGCCCGGAATCGAGTGCGATCTCCTGATCCCCTCTCCTGGCCTGCCGCCGCATCACCGTTGGATCACCGACGCCCTTGCTGAAACTGTGTGGAGTGGCGAGCAGCTGGCGTGGAATCTCCGGCTCCCAACTGTGCCATGGCTCACGGTTACTGGAACGAACGGCAAGACCACTGCCACCCAGCTGCTCAACGCCATGCTGCTCGCCGCCGGGCGGCGGAGTCTGGCCGTCGGCAACATCGGTGTGCCGCTGATCGAGGCGGTCTTCGCTGAGCCGGCGCCAGATGTTCTGGCTGTCGAGCTGTCCAGCTTCCAGCTTCACTTCACCGATGCCGTCTCGGCGCACTCGGCTGCGTTGCTCAACATCGCTCCCGACCATCTCGACTGGCACGGTTCCTTCGACGCCTATGTCGCCGACAAAGCCCGGGTCTTCGCCCACACCCAGAAAACCATCGTCTATAACCACGACGATGCGCGTACCGAGGCACTGGCTGAAGCGGCAGACGTCGTCGAAGGCTGCCGCGCCGTTGGGTTCACTCTCGGTGTTCCAGGGCGGGCGATGCTAGGCGTCGTCGACGGAGTCTTGGTCGACCGCGCCTACGGGGCCGACCGGGCCACCGACGCCGCCCCGATCATCGATGCTGACGCCCTGCCCGTAGGTGGTCGACACAACGTGCAGAACGTGCTGGCCGCGGCAGCACTGGCCAGGTCGTTCGGAGTGGCGATTGCCGACGTGCGCGCCGGGGCCATGGGGTTTGAGCTAGACGCTCATCGCGGCGAGGTGGTCGCCACCGTCGACGATGTGCAGTTCGTCGA
>JANLWJ010000468.1:0-6666 GCA_031364455.1 Actinomycetes bacterium
GTACTGCGGAGTCGGCTGCTCATTCGACGCAGAGATGCGCGGCGACGACCTCGTGCGCATGACGCCGTCGAAAGAGGGCGGCGCCAACGAAGGCCACTCCTGCGTCAAGGGCCGGTTCGCCTGGGGATACGCGACGCACCGCGAGCGCATCACGATTCCGATGGTACGCGAGTCGATCACCGACGAGTGGCGCGAGGTTTCGTGGGACGAGGCGATCGCGTTCACGGCGCAGCGCTTCACGGCGCTTCAGGAGAAGCACGGCCCAGACTCCATCGGTGGGATCACCTCGTCGCGCTGCACCAACGAAGAGGTCTTTATCGTCCAGAAGATGGTGCGCGCTGCCTTCGGTAACAATAACGTCGACACCTGCGCGCGGGTGTGCCACTCCCCGACCGGGTATGGCCTGAAGCAGACCTTCGGAACGTCCGCCGGAACGCAGGACTTCAAGTCAGTCGATGACGCCGACATGATCCTGTTGATCGGCGCCAATCCGACCGACGCGCACCCAGTCTTCGGCTCGCGTATGAAGAAGCGTCTGCGTGAGGGCGGGCAGCTCGTTGTCGTCGACCCGCGACGCATCGACCTCGTGCGCACGCCGCACATCGAAGCTGAGCACCACCTGCAGTTAAAGCCGGGTACGAACGTCGCGATCGTCAACGCGTTGGCGCATGTCGTCGTCACCGAAGGCCTCGTCGACCGCGACTTCGTCGCCGCACGCTGTGAGGACGACTCGTTCGCCTCCTGGGAGGCGTTCATCGCCCTGCCGGAGAATAGTCCGGAGGCGACCGAGTCAGCGACGGGCGTCCCGGCGTCGGAGCTTCGCGACGCCGCGCGCCTCTACGCGACGGCGCCGAACGCGGCGATCTACTACGGGCTGGGCGTCACTGAGCACAGCCAGGGCTCGACGATGGTGATGGGAATGGCAAACCTCGCCATGGCTACCGGCAACATCGGTCGCGACGGCGTCGGCGTCAACCCGTTACGTGGTCAGAACAACGTGCAGGGCTCGTGTGACATGGGATCGTTCCCCCACGAGTTCAGTGGCTACCGGCACGTCTCCGACGACACTGTTCGCGTCCTCTTCGAGGATGTCTGGGGTGCCAAGATGCGGGCCGAACCCGGCCTGCGCATTCCGAACATGTTCGACGCGGCCGTAGCTGGCACCTTCCGCGGACTGTTTGTGCAAGGTGAGGATGTTGCGCAGTCTGACCCCAACATCACCCACGTCACCGCTGCGCTGACTGCACTCGACACGTTGGTCGTGCAAGACCTCTTCCTCAACGAGACGGCGAAGTTCGCCCACGTGTTCCTGCCAGGAACGTCATTCCTGGAGAAGGACGGTACGTTCACCAACGCTGAGCGTCGGATCAACCGGGTGCGCCCGGTGATGGAGCCGAAGCCCGGCAAGCAGGAGTGGCAGGTCGCCTGTGATATCGCCGAGGCAATGGGCTACTCGATGCACTACGACGATGCCTCCCAGATCATGGACGAGATCGCGCGCGTCACGCCGACGTTCGCCGGGGTCTCCTTCGCTCACCTCGATGAGGTCGGAAGCCTGCAGTGGCCGTGCAACGATGCGGCACCCGAGGGAACGCCGATCATGCACGTTGACGGCTTCGTCCGCGGCAAGGGGCATTTCGTTCCGACGCCGTACGTCCCGACCGATGAGAAGACGAACCGCAAGTTCCCGCTGATCCTGACGACCGGGCGCATCCTGTCGCAGTACAACGTGGGAGCGCAGACCCGCCGGACCTTGAACGTCGAGTGGCACCCTGAGGACCTGCTCGAGATGCACGAGGCGGACGCGGCCGAGCGTGGCATCAGCGAGGGCGACTGGGTAGCGCTCAACAGCCGCGTTGGTGAGACGCACATGCGGGCGCACATCACCGACCGGGTGCCACAGGGCGTCGTCTACACGACGTTCCACTACCCCGAGAGTGGAGCGAACGTCGTCACAACGGAGCACTCCGACTGGGCCACCAACTGCCCGGAGTACAAGGTGACCGCAGTGCAGATTCGCCCGGCCAACGCCGCCGATCCGTCTAGAGTTGGGGCCGGCGCATGAGCGATACCGACCTCGCGCGGATGGTCAACCAGATCGCGGTGAACCAGGCCTACCTGCCAGAGGACGAGGCCGTAGCAGCAGTTGCCCTGCACCTGTCGATGTTCTGGGCTCCGGCGATGCAGCGTGACCTGCTCGCTGCGGTCGATGCCGGCGAGGCAGACCTCAATGGGGTTGCACTGCGCGCGGTGCGGCGGCTTCAGCCAGCCTGATCCGCTCCACACCCGCGTAACAGTTGAACGACTCGTTCCGCGAGAAGCCGACGAGCGTTAGGCCAGACTCTCTTGCCAGGTCAACGGCGAGTGTCGACGGCGCCGACACCGCAGCAAGCATCGGGATCCCCGCCATCACGGCTTTCTGCGTCAGCTCAAAGGACGCTCGGGCACTCACCTGAAGCAGCCACTCAGTCGCCGGAAGCGCCTCGTGCTGCAGCGCCCAGCCAACGACCTTGTCGACCGCGTTGTGGCGTCCGACATCCTCGCGGATGCAGACCGGGTCGCCGTCGAAGGTGAACAACCCGGCGGCGTGCAGCCCCCCGGTGCGGTCGAACGCCGACTGTGCGGCGCGAAGCCGGTCAGGCAGCGCGGAAACGACTGAGGGTGAGATGCGCGCAGCATTGTCGAGCACGGCGCCTCGCCGCGTGACGACCTCGGTGATGCTGTCAGCTCCGCAGATTCCGCAAGCGCTGCTGGTCATGGTGAGCCGTGGTGTGGGCGGGATGAGCCGACTGGCGAGCCGCACCTCGACGGTGTTCTCATCACAGGCGATGGCGCCGATGACGTCCGCCGGTGTGTGCACCGTTCCTTCGGAGATGAGCCAACCGAGTGCGAGCTCGATGTCGTGCCCTGGGGTCCGCATGGTCGTCGCGGTGTCGACGCCGTTGACCCTGATGGTCAACGGCTCTTCAACAGCAAGCTGGTCGACGACCTCGGTGACCACGCCGTCGCGAAGCCGGGTCATCCGGCGTCGGTCTACGAGGCGTCCCATGGAACAACGGTGCCACAGGATGGGACAGATAGCGCAGCGTGTTCCATCAGATGACCCGTTTGAACTCGTTTACGCAGGGTGGGCCCTCGGCATGCTCGTAGGCGATGGTGTCGGTCGTCACGACGACCGTTGCGCTGGAGACGGTGCCATGGCGCTCGGCGTGGATGCAGGCGGGTGACCCGGCGTCGGACGTCTCGTGTGACCTGAGGACGTCGCGGAGGCGCAGGACGAGGTCCTCGGAGCCGGCCGCAGCCGCAAGAGCCGCCTGTGCCTGAGCGAGGATTCGGGTGGCCTTGGGGTCGGCCGGGTCATCGAGCTCCTGCTCGGTGATGACGTGGATGCCGGGCGCTAGCCGCGAGGTGTGGCGTCCGCGGTCGTCGTCCAGTGCTGTCCAGAAGGCCGCCACCTTCGAGGCGTAGAGCACGTTGACGGGGTTGAAGTCGCTCGGGCGCAGCGACTCCATCCACACCAGGGCGTCGTCGTCGGTCCCGGCGAGGGCGTCGAGGGGCAGCGTGCCTCGCGTCCGACGGGAGGCGTCCAGGACTGGCAGGACTCCCCCTGGATGCCGGTTGGTGACCGCGCCGATTCGCCCTGCGGGGTCGACAACTAGCCAGGTACCCCCAGCCACCCGGTCGCGCCCACCCCACCTTGGCGGCTCCGAACTGAGGAGCAACGGCGGGTCGCTGGGTCGCCCCAACAGCTCATCGCGGTTAGCGGCCACCACCAAGGGAGCCTCGGGGTAGCACTGCCACGCCACGATGACCGTGCACACCCGCCCACCCTAGAGGCGGACCGTGCACCACCCTGGGCGGACCGTGCTCCCCCTGTGGGTGGAACGTCACGTTCCTTTCGTATGACGTAGTCAACTCCGGCATCACGGAATGAACGAAACCACCTTCGTCCTTCGGTGACTGCGGTGATTGCTACGTCATTTGAACGCAACGTGACGTTGCACCCGCTCGGTGCCGGGCTGGGGGGGTTACTCGGGGCGGAGCGCCTCGTAAGCCATCACTGCCGCGTGGAGCGAGGTGCACGCCTCGGCCGAGTCGAGGTCGACGCCGAGCACCTTCTCGATCGTCGTCAGACGCTGGTAGAACGCCTGACGCGACAGGTGCGCGGCATCGGCCGCCGCCGACTTGTTACGCCCGTGCGTCAGGTAGATCTGCAACGCACCGACGAGATCGGTCCCGTTCTTGGCGTCGTGGTCGAGCAGCGGCCCGAGGGTGCGCTCGACGAAGGCCTGCAGCCGCGGGTCTCCCCCGAGCACGTACAACAGCCCGCGCAGCTGGACGTCGGGCAGCTCGTAGTAGGGCTTGACCTCCGGCGACCCTTGCGCCGCCTCCGCCGCGTGGGCCGCCTCAGCGAACGAGCGGCGGACCGCGTCGAGGTCGCGCACCCACGAGCCGACGCCGATCACCGGTCGGCTGACCTTGGCTGAGTCGGCCTTTGCCAGGACGTGCTGCGCCACCCGCGTCAGCAGCACGGCGGCATCCGCCCCCTCGGGTAGCGGCAACAGCACGCCCACTCGCCCCGGTCGCAGCGAACCAACGAGTGCTTTGACGTCCGCCGATCGCAGCGCGGACGCCACGAGCTCGGCCTCGAGGTCACGGGGCCTGGCGTGTGGCTGGTGAGCCCGGTCGGCACTCAGCTCGACGACGACGGCGACCAGATCCCGTCTAGCGGTGGGGACGCCGAGCGCTGCGGTACGCGCATGAATGTCGTCCGATGACTCAAAGCGACGGTCGATGATGTCGGCCAGCGTCGTGCGATGCGCCTGTAGCTCCATCGGATCCTGCTGCTGCTCCAGCAGTCGGTTCAGCGTCAGCGCGGTAGCGGCCCGTTCGAGCACCATCAGCTGCAGTGCACTCGGCTCGCCGTCGGGCAACAGCACGAGCCGCCCCCACACCTCACCCCTGGCCTCGACCATGGCGACGACCCAACCCTCAGGCCCGCACACGTCACTGTGCGCCGACGTCTGCGCGGCTCGCGACCGCGTGCTCCAGTCGCGCAGCACTTCATCGGTCGACCTAGTCGTCGAAGCATGAGCCACGACCTGGTGGACGAGGTTCTCGAACACGACGGCGCACCCAGAGAGCCGAGCGGCCTCGTGCACGATGGAGGATGCCGATGCGCCCTCGACGCAGAGTCTGGTGAAGACGCGGTGTGCTGACTCCGATGCGTGCAGCGCGCTGATCTGCTCTTCGACGATCAAAGAGTGCACCGCCTGAGTGACCTTGACGAAACGCAGCTCTCGATGCAGCGAGATGAGTGGAAGTCGGTGCCCCTCGCAGGCCCTGACGAGCGCACGGGGCAGCTCTGAGTATCGCCGTCCGAGCTCGACGACGAGGGCGACGGCACCGGCAGTCGCGAGTTCATCCGCATATGTACGGAGGTCGTCATCGGTCTCGGGAAGGGCGATCCCGGTTGTCAGGATCACCTCGCCGCCCGAGAGCAGGCCAGCGATGTCCGGCAGCTCGCTGACGTGCACCCAACGCACGCGGGCGTCGAGCCCGCGAGCACCGGCGTCCACCCGGGGAAGCCCGACCGCGACGTCGGGCAGATCGAGGACGTCGCGGACCCGCGGAAGAGCCCCCTGGGCGGAGACTGCGGCGCGATCGGACATGAGACCCCTCGTTGCTGGTTCAACCGCAACCGGCCGTGCCCGCGAGGGTAGCGACCGCGCGGTGCCGCCATCTCTGAAGGCGGTTTTTGGGGAGCTGCTCGGCGGGACATCGCGCTCTTGTCGACACGGTTCGATCACAAACGCTAGACGCGTCCGGATTGAGCGGTTAGGTTCGCCCCACACAGCAGGCACTGCTGGGCCGTGTAGTCATGGGTTCCGGAGATCGTGCGGTCTGAGGGGGCCAGCGCCGGAGGAATTCCTGCTTCACGAAGGTTTGGACTGAGACAGGCCGGTGGCCGCAGAGTGCGGCGCCAGGAGGGATTGGGCATGACGCGGACGCGGAGGAGCTTGCGGTGGGGGGCCGTGGCGAGCACAGCGATGGTGGCCGGGATGTTGCCGCTAGCAGCAACAGGTGGCCAGGCACAGGCGCTGGAGCAGGACGGCAAGAACATCTTCGTCGTCGGCGTGCTTCAGGATGTCGACAACCTGAACCCCTTCAAGGGCATCACGGTTGCGGCCTACGAGTCGTGGGCACTGACCTACGGCTACCTCACGGGGTACAGCGCCGAGGACTACTCGCCAGTGCCAGGGATCGCCGAGGAGTGGGGCCCATCTGAGGACGGCCTCACCTGGACGTACAACCTCCGCGACGATGTCACCTTCAGCGATGGCGAACCGCTGACTGCTGATGACGTCGTCTACAGCTTCCAGCGCATCATCGACGGCGAGTCGATCGAACGCACCAACTACGGCAGCTACGTCAAGAACATCGACAGCGTCACGGCAGTCGACGACTACACGGTCGAGATGACCGTCAAGCAGCCGTCGGCGATCATGAACAACCTCGCCGTCCCGATCCTTCCCGAGCACATCTGGAGCGAGATTAACGCCGAAGAGCTCGGCAAGTACACCAATGAGCCTGACTCGGACCCGCCGGGCATGATCGGTTCTGGCCCGTTCGTCATGACCGACGCGGTGAAGAGCCAGTACTACC
>JANLWJ010000485.1:0-12330 GCA_031364455.1 Actinomycetes bacterium
CACAAGGTGCCGAACACCAACTTCTACCGCGCGCAGCAGCACGGTGACGACATCGAGGAGTTCGGCCGCTGGGCCGCCGACCGCATCGCCGAGGCCGCAGCCAAGCAGGCGTCCCAGCTGGCGTTCTTCCCGCTGTGGTCCTACGCCCACCCGATGGCGATCGACCTGGCCGAGCGGCTGGCGCACGAGGCCCCCGGCGACCTGAACCGGGTCTTCTTCACCACCGGAGGCGGCGAGGCCGTCGAGAGCGCCTGGAAGCTGGCGAAGCAGTACTTCAAGCTCACCGGCAAGCCGATGAAGCACAAGGTCATCAGCCGGGCCGTCGCCTACCACGGCACCCCGCAGGGCGCGCTGTCGATCACCGGCATCCCGGACGCCAAGAAGTACTTCGAGCCGCTCGTCCCGAGCGGCATCAAGGTGCCCAACACCAACTTCTACCGGGCACCTGAGCACGGTGACGACATCAACGCCTTCGGGCAATGGGCCGCCAACCGGATCGCCGAGGCGATCGAGTTCGAGGGCCCCGACACCGTCGCCGCTGTCTTCCTGGAGCCGGTGCAGAACTCCGGAGGCTGCTTCCCGCCGCCGCCCGGCTACCTCGAGCGGGTCCGCGAGATCTGCGACGAGTACGACGTGCTCTTCGTCTCCGACGAGACGATCTGCGCGTACGGCCGCATCGGCGACTACTTCGCCACCAAGCGCTACGGCGTGACCCCGGACATCATCACGTCGGCCAAGGGGCTCACCTCCGGTTACGCCCCACTCGGCGCGATGATCGTCAGCGACCGGCTCTTCGAGCCGTTCCGTCACGGCGAGGCGTACTTTGCCCACGGCTACACCTGGGGCGGTCACCCGGTCGCTGCCGCCGTTGCTCTCGCAAACCTTGACATCTTCGAGCGTGAAGGCATCAACGAGCACGTCCGGGCCAACGAAGGAGCCTTCCGTTCGACGCTGGAGAAGCTCACCGACCTGCCGATCGTCGGCGACGTTCGCGGTGACGGGTACTTCTACGGCATCGAGCTGGTCAAGGACAAGAAGACCAAGGAGACCTTCGACGACGACGAGGCCGAGCGGCTGCTTCGCGGCTTCCTGTCGAAGGCGCTCTTCGACGCCGGGCTCTATTGCCGCGCCGACGACCGCGGTGACCCCGTCATCCAGCTGGCGCCGCCGCTGATCGTCGGTCAGAAGGAGTTCGACCAGATCGAGTCCACGCTCCGCTCGGTGCTCACCGAGGCCTGGGCGATCCTCTAGTACGCACTGCCTGTTGAGAACGCACTGCCTGTTGAGAAGGGGTCCGCGGCCTGCTGGCGCGGACCCCTTGTCAATCCCCCACCAGTCAGCTCCCGACGCACTCCGAGGACACCATGACGAGGACACCATGACCGAGACCGCCCTCCCTGCCCCCGGCTCCACCGAGCGAACCACTGTTCGCCGTATCCCCGAGAAGACCGTCAACGACCGGTCTACCGGCTACGCGATCTTGGACGCAGGGTTCGTCGCCCACGTCTCTGTCGTTGACGAGACCGGGCAGCCCTATGTCGTGCCAGTCGGGTATGCCCGCGATGGAGACCGCGTGCTCTTCCACGGCTCGACCGGGAGCCGGCTCTTCCGTGGCCTGGCCGAAGGGCAACCCATGTGCCTGACACTCACGTTGCTCGACGGCATGGTCCTGGCCCGGTCGACGTTCGAGTCGTCGATGAACTATCGCGGCGTCATGGTGCTCGGATCAGCCACCGTGCTCGAAGGTGACGACAAGGACCATGCACTCGAGGTCATCACCGAGCACCTGCTACCGGGACGCTGGAGCCAGGCGCGCCACCCGAACAATAAGGAGCTCGCCGCGACGCTCGTCCTCGCACTTGACCTCACGGAAATGTCGGTCAAGGTCTCCGAAGGCCCACCCGACGACGAGGAGGACGACATCTCGCGCCCCATCTGGGCCGGAGTCGTTCCGATCGTAGAGGCCTTCGGCGAGCCAGAGTCAGCACCCGACCTCGTCGAGCCATACCCCGTCCCGGACTACGTCAAGACCTGGCGCCGAGCAGTCCCCGGCGATCTCTAGCGCACCCTCAAGGTGGCGGCAGGTGCACAGAGGTGGCGGCAGAACGCCACCTCTGTGCACGATGACCAGTCACGTGATCATCGTGCAACCAGCTAGGCCCCCGATTGCCAGACGTCGGCTGCCACGAGTTCGGCCACCATCAGCTCGCTCAGCAGCCGGACGTCCTCGTCCTCGTCGTGCCGGTAGCGAACGACCTGGTCTGCACCGTCGATGGGTGCCCCAACAGCTACGACGGTCGACCCCCTTTCACCCGTCCATCGAAGCAGCTCGTCCTCATACCGGCTTCCCGGCAGCAGCAGCATGCGGTAGTCCTGCGTCTTGGTCAGGTAGACGTCGACATGGCTCCACTCTCCCGTCTCTGATGCCAGCGCCTGGCGGCGCGGCCCCTCGCGCAGCATGAGTGCTGACTGCTGGGCATTGCCGAACCGGCGGAACGGGGCGACGACGGCCGTGACGTCGGGGCCGACCAGCCGCTCAACGGTCTCCGGCAGCCAGCCGACCTGACGGTCGAGAAGGTCCTGGGTTGCCTCAACGGTACGACCGAGGATCGCCAGCAGGTCACGCTCGACCCCGGTGAACTTGGCCTCCAGCGCCAGAAGTAGCACCTGGGTGTTGGTGTACGAACGGCACGACACTCCGCCGCCCTCGACGCCGGCATGCATGAGCACCGTGGTGTCTGCCGCCTTGGTGAGCGGTGACCCCTCCACGTTCGTCACGACGAACACCGGCGATTGTCCGGCGTACTGGTTCACCGCATCTTGGGTTTCGCGCGAGGCCCCGGATGCCGAGATGGCCACGACGAGCTGTTCGGTGTCAGGTGGGGGCAGAAGCTCAGACGATGCCAGCTCAGCAACCGCGTCGACGCCGTGGGCTCTGAGCCTGGCAGCGGCGACCCCGGCCGCAAACATCGATGATCCCATGCCCAACAGGAGGACCTGCCCGATGTCATCGGGGACGTCCGACCACGGGTCGTCGGTGACCAGGACGCGTTGCAGGTCGCGTAGCACGGCTGGCCGCGCCTCAATATCGGCGGCAAAGAGATGAGGGTCCACGGTTCTCCTGAGCGTCACGCTTTGCGAAACAGCGCCTGCAGCGCCTGATCAGGCACGTAGCGCCACCGCGGCAGGTGCCGCACAGCGTAGAGGAACTCTCGACACTCCTGCTCGACTTGGAAAGGCCGCAGGAGCCGATCATCGAGCAGGTGTGAGCAGCTCAGCTCGGCGATCCGTGCCCGGTAAGCACCGAGAAAGCGAGTCTTCGCCTCGGCAATCCAAACGTTCACCCGGCCGGCATCGGCCCCTTCCACCCTGCGCAGGACGACGCGCCCCACGTGGTCGATCGACTGCAGAAGGCCGGCGACATCGCGCGCCGCCGGCTGCGGGGCAAGCCGCTCGGCAACGGGAAGCACCGGGTTGCCGTCGAAGTCGCCGACGGCATACCCGCCGTCCCAGCGCAGCACCTGACCGATGTGCAGGTCGCCGTGTACCGCGATCACCGTTGTCTCGGTGACGTCGCCCATGGCGTCAAAGACCTCACCGATCGACCCTCTGAGGTCCGCCAGACGCTCGCCCTCGTCGCCGTCGACGGAGGCGACGGCGTCATCGAGCAGGGTGTAGGCAAGCCGGCGCCACTCCGCAACATCGGCGACTCCGGCGAGCTGCGCGGGGTGGGCCATCACCTCCGTCGATGTCGCCAAGGCTGAGTGCATGTCGGCCACGACGCTGCCGACGGCATCGAACGCATCGACCGACGCATCCAACGCACCACCCCTGGCCGCAAAGTCGCCGGCACCGAGCACCGCCCAGGTCCAACCGTCGCTGGCCCCCGGGAGGAACTGCATGACCGAAGCGACCAGTACCTCCCGCTCGCCGTCGGTCCAGGTGACGAACCCCCATGGCCGTGGCATATCGGTGAAGCCAGCTGCGGTCAGCTGAGCAATCAGGTCAGGCGCAGGCGTCGGTTCGGCGTGCACCGCCCACTTGACCACTGCCGTGTCTCCTACCACGACTGACTCATGCGTCTGGTCAGCGTCGATCGCTCGCTCGTCGATCCCTGGCAGAGCGACGGGCTCAACGACAGGGGCGAACGAGGAGACTGAGAACTGGTCATCTTCGAACTCTCCTCGTGCGGCCAGCAGGCGCGCAAGCGTCGTGGCAGCCCCGTCTCCTGGCAGCGCCCGAACCAGACTCGCGCCGGCGATGCCGAAAGGAGCTGCAACCATTGGCCCTTCAGGGTCCTTGAAGACTCCCACCCAATGCTCACCTGACAATTGCGCAGCCCCGACCAGCGAGAGTGACCTCGGTGCACGAGAGCCGTCGGCGCGACGTAGTTCTGGTAACAGGTGGCTCGGGTCGGTCGCGGCAGCGAGAGCGGCGAGCGTCTCGAAACTCGACAAGTCAGGTTCGGGCACGGTGCTGCTGCGCCACTTGCTCGATCACGTCGGCGGCGCGCTCCTTACCCCGACGCCCCCGAATCGCAGCACCCATGGTGTCCATCCGAGAGCGCAGCTCAGTGTCCGTGAGGAGTTCGTCGACGGCGCCCGCCAGCTCGTCATCGGTGAACGCGTAGGTGCGCAGTCGGCGACCGAAGCCCAGCTCATCCATCCGCTGGGCGTTGTCGTACTGGTCCCAGAAGAGCGGGAGGAGGACCATCGGCTTGCCGAAGTGCAGCGCCTCGGTCGTGGTGTTGTTCCCACCGTGGGTGATGACCAGGTCGACCAGCGGCATCAGCGATGTCTGCGGCAAGAACTCGGCCCCCCACATGTTGTCGGCCAGCTCGTACTCAGCGTGCTGTGGTCCCTTGCTCACGATGTACCGGTGGCGCGTCTTCCCCAGGACGTCGATCAGCCGCTTCATCAGATCGACGTCAGCGCTACCCAGGGATCCCAGTGAGAGGTAGACCAGTCCAGAACCTTCTGGCCGCTCAACCAGCTGTGCCGGTAGCTCGAACGGTTCGTCGGTCGAGCGGACGCTGGAGTCGAGCCGGTGCCAGGTGGCGTCGAGCCGACGATGGTCGACGTAGTCGGCCTCCTCCGGGAACACGTACAGGTTGGCGTGCTTGGACTCGGGCATGAAGTCGAGGTCAGGGAGCGAATCAGCACCGCAGGAAATGACGAAGTCGTTGAAGTCGGTCCACATGACGCGGTGGGTGCGCTCGTACTCCGCCCGAAATGCTGACCACTCGCTGTCGTCATCTGCCGGTAGCCCCGAGAACGTCGGCGCGACTGCCGGGCCTTTCACCTCGAGCGGGTTGCAGCTGACGATGCGCACGAAGGGGGCAGCAGCTGTCATCAGCGCCGGGAAGATGACAACGTTGTCTTCGACGACGACGTCCGGCTGCTGCCGGGCAATGATCTCGCGCAGGTGAGGCTCGCAGTACTTCACGCCATCAATCAGGGCCTGGTACGTCGGCGCAACAAAGCTCTCGAGCTGGTCGATGGTCGGCTTGCGGAACTCCGGGGACGTCTCCCGAATGAACTCCTTCCAGAAGGCGCCGGGGTCAGCATCGTCATCGCCATCAGGTGGCGGTGCGAGGTCGACGAGGTCTTCGACGAAGCCGAGCGGCTCCAGCCTTCCCTTCCAGCTCGCTTCGGCAGCAAAGACCACCCGATGCCCTCGACCCAGCAGCACGTTCCCAATCCCGATGCAGTTACCGGTCGGCCCGTAAGCAGACTCGGGTAGGAAGAGAACGGTCAGTGGGCGGTCGGTCATCTCAGCTCCTCAGTGCGTCGCGATCCAGTCTCGGGGGTCCATGATGGAGTAGATCTTGTTTCTGACACATCCCCCGAGAGGAACGCCCCGTGACCACCCCGCTTCTCGTCGCCAACGCCTACGCCGAACTGTCTGCTGAGCTGGAGGACTGGGGTGCCCGCGCCGGGGCCGACGTTGGTGAACCACAGATGAGTGGCCGAATCTTCTACGAGGGCAATGGCGTCGAGGTCGGCGTCTGGGAGTGCACCCCTGGTGGCTGGCCGATCGAGAACCGGCCCGATCATGAGACGGTCCAGATCCTGGCCGGCAGCGCTCGCCTATCCAACGCCGACGGCACGTCGGTCGAGCTCAGCGCCGGTGACGTCCTGACTCTCCCCAAGGGATGGTCGGGACGCTGGGACATCCTCCAGACGGTGCGCAAGCTCTACGTCATCTCCGGTTAGGAGCCAGATCCCGAGCAGTGGTATATTGTATCCAATCTTCCGTCGTCCACTGCTGGGAGCCCCCATGCCGGTCCGTCCGCTCGACCTGATCGCTACCGACACACTCCTCGACGACGAGGAGCGGGCCATCCGCGACACCGTTCGCCAGTTCGGGGACGACCGGCTCCGGCCACACATCGCCGAGTGGTTCGAGGCAGGCACGATCCCGGCCCGCGAGCTCGCCAGCGAGCTCGGCGGCCTCGGCGTTCTCGGGATGCACCTGGAGGGATACGGCTGCGCCGGCACCAGCGCCGTTGCCTATGGACTGGCCTGCATGGAGCTGGAGGCCGTCGACTCCGGGATCCGCTCACTCGTGAGCGTGCAAGGGTCACTGGCGATGTTTGCGATCTGGAAGTGGGGAACCGAGGAGCAGAAGCAGCAGTGGCTGCCCGACATGGCAGCTGGCCAGAAGATCGGGTGCTTCGGCCTCACCGAGCCAGACTTCGGTTCCAACCCGTCTGGGATGCGGACCTCGGCTAAGCGGGACGGCGCCGACTGGGTGCTCAACGGCACCAAGATGTGGATCACCAACGGGGCTGTCGCCGACGTCGCTGTCGTCTGGGCACAGACTGAAGACGGCATCCGCGGTTTCGTCGTCCCGACGGACACCCCAGGGTTCAGCGCGCCGGTCATCAAGAGCAAGCTCAGCCTGCGTGCATCGATCACCAGCGAGCTCGTCTTCGACAACGTTCGACTGCCCGAGTCGGCGGTGTTCCCTGACGTCACCGGTCTCAAGGGCCCGCTCTCGTGCCTCTCCGAGGCCCGCTTCGGGATTGTCTTCGGCGTGGTCGGAGCAGCACGCGACTGCCTGGAGACCGCGATCGACTACGCGATCAACCGTGAGCAGTTCGACAAGCCGATCGCGGGGTTCCAGCTGACCCAGAAGAAGCTGGCCGACATGACCGTCGAACTCGACAAGGCCTTCTTGCTCGCTCTGCACCTAGGTCGACTGAAGGACGCCGGGGCGATCCGGCCCGAGATGGTCTCGGTCGGCAAGCTCAACAACGTGCGCGAAGCGATGGCCATCGCCCGTGAGTCGCGCACCATTCTTGGCGCAAACGGCGTCACGTTGGAGTACCCGGTACTGCGCCACGCCAACAACCTGGAGTCGGTGCTCACGTACGAGGGCACTGAAGAAATCCACACGCTGGTCATTGGCGAGGCCGTCACCGGGATTGCTGCATACCGCTAGGCAGCAATCCCTTCCGCGGGCGTCAGTTCAGCAGAACTCCTGCGAGACACAGTCCTCGCCGCCTCCGTCGTCGGCAGCGCCTCCCGACAGAGCCACGCCGAAGAGCACGGCCAAGATCCCCAAAAGCAGGGCAAGTCCGATCATGAATCCCTTGCCGTCCACGGACACCCTCCCCTCGGCCGCCAGCCAGGCCCTCACGATGTCATGCCCGGCCATCCAGGACAGCCGTTTGCTGTTGCGCCCCGGCGGTGATGGCACTAGCGCGCGGGCAGGACTCGCTCCAGGGCCGAGACAGCCCGCTCGCGGTGCGTCCGCAGCAGCGCCTCTGCCTGGTCGGCATCCCCCGCCCGAACGGCCTCAAGAACTGCGCTGTGCTCGTCGTTGACCGCTTCCCGATGGCCGCCGTCGGAGTAGTAGAGCGACCGGTACACATCAGTGGCGTCCCACAGCACCCGGACCAAGCGCGACAGTCGAGGCATCTGGGCGGCCTCGATCAGACCGAAATGGAACCGGCGGTTGGCCAGAGCCATCGTCACAAGGTCCCCCGATGCTGAGGCGCGCTCGACGTCCTCCAACGCCATGGTCAGCGCTACTAGCTCTTCGGCAGTGATCTGCGGCACCGCGACGCGGACCGCCTCAGACTCCAGAAGGTCGCGAATGCGGTAGACCTCGCGAAGGTCGTCGATGTCGAGCTCGGCAACGAAGTATCCGCGGTGGGGGCGATAGATGACCTGGCCCTCACCCTCGAGGATCTTCAGCGCCTCACGCAACGGCACCCGCGACACCCCGAAACGCTCCGCGAGGGCGTCCTGGAGAACCTGTTCGCCGGGGCGTAGCTCTCCGGAGATGATCGAAAGGCGTAACTCGGCCAGCACCGCCTCCTGTGCGGTCGGCGGTCGCCGGAACTGCTGCCGGGTCATGCCTGCCCCCCTGAATCTGACCGACCAACATCGGCGAGTGCAGTGTTCCCCAGCTCCGGCGGCGCCATTCGGTAGCTGACCGGGGTACGCCCAAGTCTGATCGGGTTCGCAACGGTCGGCTCACCATCGACGGTCGCGACCGGGTCAAGGCCTAGCCGTTCGGCCAGTCCGAAGGCTCCGGCAATGTCATGGATGGGACCGGCCGGAACACCGACCTCCGACAGGGCGGTGAACCACTCCTCCGCTCCGGCCGTCGAAAGGCGAGAACACATTGCTGCATAGAGGTCGTCGCGGTGCTCCACCCGAGCGGGGTTGGTGGCGAACCGGGGGTCATCGGCCCACTCCGGTGCACCGAGCACCTCGGCGCAGGCACGGAACTGGCGGTCGTTCCCCACGGCAATCACCAGGGGCGCATCGGCGGTCGGGTAGGACTCGTACGGCGCAATACTGGGGTGCCGGTTGCCCATGATCTGCGGGACAAATCCGGCGCCGACAAACCCGGAGGACTGGTTCACCATTCCAGAGAGCAGCGACGAGAGCAGGTTGACGGCCACATGCTGCCCGCGGCCACTCACGGTCCGTTCGTGCAACGCTGCCAAGATGCCGATGCCCGCGTGCAGTCCGGTGATCACGTCGACCAGAGCAACGCCCACCTTCACCGGTTCACCAGGGGTCGATCCGGTGATGCTCATCAAACCCCCGACAGCCTGCACCAGCAGGTCGTATCCGGGGAGGTCGGCGCCACCCGTCGTTCCGAACCCGGTGATCGAGCAGTACACCAAACCGGGGTTCGACGAGCTCAGCTCCTCGTAACCGAGCCCCATTCGGTCGAAGGCTCCCGGTTTGAAGTTCTCGACGAGCACGTCGGCGCGAGCGGCCAGCTGCCGAGCCTGCGCACGGCCCGCATCCGTTCCGAGATCGACGGTCACCGACTCCTTGTTGCGGTTCACGGACGCGAAGTAGGTGGACTGGTCGCCGCGCCACGGCGGCCCCCAGGCTCTCGTGTCGTCCCCGACCCCTGGCCGTTCCACCTTGACCACCTCGGCGCCGAGGTCGGCCAACAGCATCGTGGCGTACGGACCAGCCAGCACTCGGCTGAAGTCAGCAACCACCAGGCCGGCCAGAGCACCAGCAGGCATGACACCTCCACTCGATGAGATGGAGATTGTATCCAATACCTGGCTCAGCGTCTGACTCTCACTCGTGGCTGCGATGCCGGTCCTGTGCCACCATCTGCGCGACCCCCAACATCATCCGGATTCCGGCACCAAGCAGCGCCACGCCCAGCACTATCTGCACCGTGGTGACCGCGCGGGTGACCTCGGTGGTTGGCGTGATGTCTCCGAACCCGACGGTGCCCAGCGTCGTCACCGTGTAGTACAGGGCATCCAGACGACTCAGCGCCTCGCTGTAGCTCCCCGGCGTCGCCTGGTCCAGACCCCAGGCCAGGCTGGCCATGACCATGACGAAGAGGGTGGCGACATAGGCGATCGCCTCCACCGCCCTGAGCACCGGAAACTGAGCTTTGCGAATCTGCCGCATCTGTCGCGCAAAGATCACGCCGAAGACGCCCAGACCCACGACAACGGCAACGCCCCGCAGCGCGATGTTGTCGCCACCGTTGAGCGGAAACAGAAAGTAGACGCTGAGTAGTGCCGCTACGGCCAGAGCCGTGCGTACTAGCGTCGCCGCCACCTGGCGAGGTCCCGCTGAAGTCGTCCCAGGTGCTCCGTCCATGGGTGCGGTCAACGCCCCTCCTCGTGCGACTCAGTCACCGCGGCTAGCTGGCCGCAGGCACCGTCGATCTCTCGCCCTCGCGTGTCACGCACCGTAACAGCGACACCATGGTCCTCAAGCTTGCTGACAAATGCGCGCTCGGCCGCTGGCGACGATGCCGTCCAGACCGATCCTGGCGTCGGGTTGAGCGGAATCACGTTGACATGGACCAGTCGCCTCTTGAGCATCGACCCGAGCAGATGGGCTCGCCATGGTTGGTCGTTGATGTCGCGGATCAGGGCGTACTCGATGGAGACACGACGGCCGGAAGCGTCGGCGTACGCCCAGGCTGCTGCGAGGACCTCGTCGACGGAGTACCGGGTGTTCAACGGCACCAAAGTGTTGCGCAGCTCGTCGTCAGGCGCATGCAGCGAGACCGCCAGCGTGACGGGGATTCCCTCACCGGTCAGCCGCTCCATAGCGGGAACAAGACCTACCGTCGACACCGTTACCGAGCGCGCCGAGATACCGAGGCCGGCCGGTGACGGCTCGGTGATCCGACGTACGGCGTCGATGACCGAGCGGTAGTTGGCCAGCGGCTCACCCATCCCCATGAAGACCACGTTCGACACGCGTCCGGCACCACCGGCGACCTGGCCGGCTGCCAGCATCCTGGCGCCAGCTACCACCTGCTCGACGATCTCGGCCGTTGACATGTTGCGAGTGAGGCCCGCCTGCCCGGTGGCACAGAAGGGGCAGTTCATCCCGCAGCCCGCCTGTGAGGAGACGCACATGGTGGTCCGCCCGGGATAGCGCATGAGGACGCTCTCGACCATCGCTCCGTCAAAGAGCCGCACCACGTTCTTGACGGTGGTGCCGTCGTCGCAGGTCAGGCTGCGGATGGGCGTCAGGACAGGGGGCAGCACCGCCTCGACCAGCTCACGACGACCGGCGGCCGGAAGGTCGGTCATCTGGTCGGGTTCGCTTTCGAGTCGCTCGAAGTAGTGGCGCGAGAGCTGGTCGGCGCGGAACGCCGAATGGCCGAGCTCGACGAGCCAATCACGGCGGCCGGCAAGGTCAAGATCAGCGAGGTGGCGAGGCGGTTTGGCCCGCCGAGGCGCGACCATCGTGAGCTCGCCCGGGTCAGGAGACATCAGGACCTGCGGCCACGGCGACACGCTCCAGCAGATCGGCAGGATCGATACCGAGCTCATGGGCGGTTCCGGTGAGCCACTCGATTGCCATGTCGTCCGGGGTGAGGTCGGCGCCGCCCAGGACCGCTTGGATGGCAAGGCCGTCCATCAGGCAGGCGATTCTCAGTGTCGTACGCACGGGATCGTCAACGGTGAACTCCCCCGCCGCGGCCCCGGCCTCGACGACCCGCTGGATCTCCGCGCGCCAACGTAGGTCGGAAAGCCTGCGCAACTCGTCGATCCGCTCGTCGTGCAGGCCACGCACCCAGACCTCGAGCCACAACTGCCAGTCGCCGAATGCGGGCCCGCCCTCGGCCGAAAGCAGGCCCATGGCCACGAGCTGGTCACGAGCGTCATCTGAAGCACCGTCGGCGAGTTCGGCGTAGTAGTCGTCCTCAACCGACTCAAGCGCTGCGACCAGAACATCGGCCAAGCTGCTGAAGTGATAGAGAACCAGAGCCGGACTGGTTCCGGCGGTCGTGGCGATGTCGGCCACCCGCGTCCCGGAGAAGCCCCGCTCTCGAAGAACGGCGACCGCCGCGGCGAGGATGCGGCGGCGGCGCTCGTCTGGGGCTTTGGCTGCCAAAGTCATGCCCTCATCATTGCCCATGCGGATCCCGTCAGCCCGCAACGGCGGCCAGGACGAGCGCCATCACGGGCGCCGTCGGCAGGAGGGAGTCAAGTCGGTCCATGATCCCGCCGTGCTCGGGAAGCAGCCGGCCCATGTCCTTGACGCCGAGGTCGCGCTTGAGCAGCGACTCGGCAAGGTCACCCGCGGTCGCCGTTGCGACAGCCACAAGCCCGACCAACGCGCCTTGCCACCAGGTGGCATCCAGTAGAAGTGGGACAGCGACCGCTGAGCCCACCGTCGCCGCAACGACCGAACCAGCTAGCCCCTCCCACGACTTCTTGGGGCTCACCGACGGGGCCATGGGATGCTTGCCGGCGATCACGCCCACGGCGAACCCGCCGATGTCGCTGCAGATCGTGACCACGATGAAGACGATGACCCGTCTGGCGCCGTCCGGCGCGGCCAGCAGGAGACTTGAGAACGA
>JANLWJ010000527.1:0-19924 GCA_031364455.1 Actinomycetes bacterium
AAGAGGTCGCGGTCACCGGTGACGACATCGACAGGCAGGCCCGACGCGCGGGCCAGGGTGGCCATCACGTCGTCTGCCTCGAAGCCAGCTACACCGAGGCGAGCAATGCCGATGGCGTCGAGCACGGCCTCGATGACGAGCACCTGTGGTGCCAAGGCATCGGGCACCTCTTCAGTGTCCGGTCCTTCGTCAGCGGCTACCCGGTGGGCCTTGTACTCGGGGACGAGGTCGACCCGCCATTGCGGACGCCAGTCAGTGTCGAAGCAGGCGACCAGGTTGGTGGCTGGATGGTCGGTGAGCATGCGAGTGATGGCGTCCAGAAATCCGCGGACGGCACCGACGGGAGTTCCATCGGGCGCTGTGATCGACTCCGGTACGCCGTGGAAGGCTCGGAAGTACATCGACGCGGAGTCGAGCAGCATCAGCCGCGGGGGAGTTGCCATCGCCAGACAGTAGCGCTGGATGGGCCAGTTGATCGCCCGAAAGAGCCCTTGACGAATCACCCAAGCTGTCCCACCGTAGGCAGATGGAACCGGTGAGCCCGCTGCCGACGCAGGGCGCGGTCTTCTTCGACCCACGGGACGAAGGGCGCTTCCTGCGGCTCTCCTTCCACGACGACCTCGGAGTGTTCGTCCTGAGCCTCTGGCGCGACGACACCTGCCTCGGCACCTTCCGCCTCGCCGTCGATGAGGCCCCGCGGCTGATCCACTCGATGGTGGGTGCGCTTGTCGGGGGCGACGAGGCATCCGGCACCGGCGCACCGACTTCTGGTGATCGAAGCACTTCAGCCATCTCTGCGGCTCTACAGCGACGCGAGAACGCCTGAAACGTTTCGATCACCGAGGCCGGGTACGGTGACGGTTGTGGATTCCGCCGTTGCTGGCCGCCGTCTTGCGGCCGCCCAAGAAACTGCTCGCCGTGCTGGTGTTGACGCCCTGCTCGTCACCCCAGGACCCGATCTCCTGTACCTGACCGGGTACCACGCCATCGCACTGGAGCGGCTCACGTGCTTGGTTGTCCCTGCTGCTGGTGACCCGGTCTTGGTCGCCCCCGGCCTCGAGGTACCGGCCGCGCAGGCTTCGCCGCTGGGATCTCTGGGGATCTCGATCGCGGGCTGGGCCGAGACTGATGATCCCTACGCGCTTGTCGCATCGCTGACGACCGGCGCGGAGGTCGTGGCACTGGCAGACTCGATGGCGGCCGCAGCGGTGCTCCGCCTCCGCGACGCCATGCCGGGGGCGAAGCAGCAGTTGGCCGGGCCAGTGCTGCGCGAGCTTCGCATGGTCAAGAGCCAGGGCGAGATCAACCACCTGCGGCGAGCTGGCCAGGCCATCGACAGCGTTCATGAACAGGTGCCCGACTTCTTGCGTCCGGGCCGCACCGAGCGTGAGATCGGCGACGATATCGCCGAAGCAATCCTTGCCGCCGGACACCTGACCGTCGACTTCGTCATTGTCGCCAGTGGCCCCAACGGAGCCAGTCCGCACCATGAGGTCTCAGACCGTCGCATCGACGTCGGCGACCCGGTCGTGGTCGATATCGGCGGCACCATGCCCAGTGGGTACTGCTCTGACTCCACCCGCACCTATGCCGTCGGGCATGCGCCGGACGACTTCTTGGCGTACTACGGCGTCCTTCAGCGGGCTCAGCGTGCCGCCGTGCACTCGGTGCGACCAGGAGTGAGCGCCGAGTCTGTCGACGCTGCCGCTCGTGACCTCATCAGTGAAGCCGGATACGGAGAACGCTTCATCCACCGCACCGGCCATGGCATCGGACTGGAGACCCACGAGGACCCGTACATCGTGCAGGGCAACGCGGAGCTGCTCCGCGCCGGCATGGCGTTCAGCGTCGAACCTGGCATCTACCTACCCGACCAGCACGGGGCGCGGATCGAGGACATCGTCGTGGTGACCGACGACGGTGTTGAATCGCTGAACAACACCACGCACGACCTCGTCGTCGTCGACTCTGCCTTCAGCAGCTGACCGCTTCCGACCAGAAGGAGCACCAGAACCTGTGGCACTGACCGTCACTCGAGAGTTCACCGATCCGGCATCGGCCGACCTGCTGCCAACCGTTCGGCAGGTCTGTGACGAGCTGCTGGCACCGCGGGCCGCAGCCGCTGAGGAGGCGAGTGAGTTTCCGCGGGAGGCGTTCCGAACGCTCGGTGCCGCCGGGCTGCTCAGCCTGCCGTTCCCCGAGGAGTTCGGTGGTGGGGGGCTCCCACTCCACGACTACCTGCAGATCATCGAAGAGCTTGCATCCGCATGGGGGACCGTCGGCCTCGGTGTCAGCGTGCACACGCTCTCGTGCTTCCCGCTCGCCACGTTCGGTGGCGACCAGCAACGGCAGCGATGGCTGCCGGACATGCTCGGGGGCGACCTTCTCGGCGCCTACTGTCTCTCCGAGTCCGACGCCGGGTCGGATGCAGCGGCTCTCGCCACCAGCGCCTCGCGAACTGAGTTCGGGTACCGCGTCAACGGGGTGAAGTCGTGGATCAGCCATGGCGGAGTGGCTGACTTCTACGTGGCGATGGTGCGCACGTCCGATGACGGAGCGAAAGGCATCACCTGCCTGCTGCTCGATGCCGGCACCGCCGGGCTTGCGGCCAGGGCTCCCGAACGCAAGCTTGGTTTCTCGGCGTCCCCTACCGCCCAGATGGTCTTCGATGACGTCCCGGTCGACGCCGATCGACGGATCGGGGCCGAGGGGGAGGGGTTCGCGATCGCACTCGCAGCCCTCGACGGCGGTCGCCTGGGGATGGCTGCGTGCGCTGTTGGTATCGCCCAGGCCGCTCTTGACCTTGCCGTCGGGTACGCGCACGAACGCGAGCAGTTCGGTCGCCCGGTCGCGTAGTTCCAGGGTCTGTCGTTTTTGCTCGCTGACATGGCAACACAGGTTGCCGCAGCCCGCGCGCTCTACCTCGCGGCAGCCCGCAAACGCGACCGAGGCGAGGCTTTCGGGGTGGACGCGGCGATGGCCAAGCTCTTCGCCACCGACATGGCGATGCAGGTGACCACGGACGCGGTTCAGGTCCTCGGGGGAGCGGGGTACGTGAAGGACTACCCCGCTGAGCGGTACTTCCGCGAGGCGAAGGCGCTGCAGATCGTCGAAGGAACGAACCAGATCCAGCGCGTCGTGATCGGACGGGCGCTGAGGCCGCGTCGCTAGTTCGGGAGCATCGGCGTCCCCCGCGCACAGCGCCAGTAAGGTGGCGATGTGGATGAGCTCGACGGACATGACCGGCAGATCGTGCAGCTGCTCGCGGCCGACGGCAGGATGAGCTACACCGAGCTGGCCAAGCACACCGGACTCTCGACGTCCGCTGCCCACCAGCGTGTACGTCGCCTCGAACAGCGCGGAGTGATCACCGCCTATCGCGCGAAGGTCGACCTCGAGGCGATCGGGCTCCCGATGACCGCTTTCGTGTCCATCTCGCCCATCGACCCGGCTGATCCCGACGACATCCCTGACCGGGTGGCACACCTTCGGGCTGTGGAGTCCTGCTACAGCGTCGCCGGTGACCACAACTATGTGCTCAAGGTTCGGGTGGCGAGCCCGGTCGCCCTCGAGCAGCTGCTCGCCGACCTTCGGGCCAGCGCACACGTGGCCACCCGTACCACCGTGGTCCTGAGCATCCCTTACGAGAACCGGCCCCCAGATCTGGGGGAGGACCCACCCGGCGGCGGCCACGGGGGCGAGGCGGGACGAGGCGGGGCTAGGCCGCGTTAGCACGGATTGGTCCGGGCCCAGCCCGCCGGCGCCGGATGGGCAGCTCGTGGCGGTTCTTCCGTTATGTCCGACATCTCCAGACGCGCCGAGGCTCGCGCTGTTGTGGGTTCGTTCACCCATTCGGGTTAGGGTCAACGTTGATCACGAAATGGTCACGGCGGCACAC
This sequence comes from Actinomycetes bacterium, assembly GCA_031364455.1. Taxonomy (GTDB): domain Bacteria; phylum Actinomycetota; class Actinomycetes; order JAHEKZ01; family JAHEKZ01; genus JAHEKZ01. Next base: position 3,899 of record JANLWJ010000527.1, read on the forward strand.
CAACGACTCGTCGTCCGGACCCGATGGCTCACCAGTGAAGGCGGCGATCTGTGGCAGGGCGACGACGAGCAGAGCGGTCGAACACGGCCTCAGTCGGTCGCATGGCCGTCTTCAGTGACCGTTCTCGGCTCTTCACGGTGACGGCTCTGCTGGCCGCGGCCGCCCTCGTCGCAGCAGTGGTGCTGCCGGCCGCGTGGCGCACCGCTGGGACCGACGTCGAGGCATCGGCTGAAGCCAGCAGCCTGTTCACACTGGTCAACCAGGCCAGAGCCAGCAATGGGCTGGCGCCGTTGGACTTCGCATCGGACTTGACCGCAGTCGCCGCCGAACGCGCTTCGATCATGGCTGAGTCCGGTTCGCTCACGCATACTCCCGACCTCGGCGGCCGGGTCTGCTGCTGGACCTGGATCGGCGAGAACGTCGCCTTCGCCGGATCTGTGCAGTCGCTTCACGACGTCCTGATGAACTCGGCGCCGCACCGCGCGAACATTCTCAACGCAGATGCCGACGATATCGGAGTGGCGGTTGTCAGGGGTGATGGGACGCTCTGGGCCGCCCAGGTGTTCCGGGCGAGGTCCGATGCGGACCGGGCCGGTGATGCCAGTTCTGGTTCTCGCGATGGTGACCGGAGCGCGCCGACCGGAACGACCAGCGGCCCGGCAACGATGACCGGCTCGACGACGAGCGAGGTACCGGTCCTCACGCGGGCCGAACTCTTGCGGCAACAGCTGCGGCAGGGTCTACGGAGCGCACGTGAGGACCTGAAGGCCGACCGTCGCAAGCACGGCCCACTCGACCCGATGCGGGCGGCGGTTCGCTACTCAGTCACGCTCGACCAAGTCACCGGCTAGTTGAGGCGGGCGCCCAGCGAGTTGCCCAGTGAGTTGCCTAGTGAGTTGGTGCCATATCTGAGGCGGCTGCCGCCCTCGACGCCGCAGCCGCGGCGTGCGACTCGGCTGCGATCTGGCCCTTCTGGTACCCCTCGTTGATCCACCACTCCTGGCCTTCGTCTGGGAGCGAGTGCACCGGGTCGTAGTAGACGTACTTCTTGCGCACCGCATCGGGATCCTCGAGCTCGATGCCGGTGCGGTAGTTCTTCGACCAGTACGAGATCCCGAGCACGTGGTCGTACTCGTCGACCTGGTGAACCCAGCGCTTTCCGACGAACGGCACGTCGCACGTGACGCGCGGCGTCGCGAAGCCGGGCAGGTAGCCCATGACGCCGTGTTGCAGACGTTGGCCATCTGCCAGGGAGACGCGCCAGTGCTCGGCGAACGGAATCATGTCGGGCATGTAGAAGTAGTACGGCAAGATGCTGGCGCCGTCGAGCAGCGCAAAGCAGAGGTCGAGCATCTGGTCGACGCTGTTGTTGATGCCGGCCATCAGGACGCCCTGGTTCCGCACGTCGCGAATGCCGACGTCGAGCAGTCCGCGCGAAGCGCGGGCAACCAGCGGAGTCACCGAGTTCGCATGGTTGACGTGGGTGTGGACCGCGAGGCCGACACCGCGGCTTGATGCCTTGGTCGCCAACCGCTCGGCGCCGGCTAGGACGTCGTCGGAGTACCAGTGCTGGGGAAGGCCCATCAGCGCCTTGGTCGCGAGACGGATGTCGCGGATGTTCTCGACATCGAGGATCTTGTCGACGTAGGCCTCGAGGTTCTTCCACGGCATGTTGCCGACGTCGCCACCTGAGACCACGACATCACGTACCGACGGCGTAGCCCGGAGGTAGTCAAGGTGTTGCTGCATCCGGTCAACGGGCTTCAGCTCGAGCTTGAGCTTCTTCACCGTGGGAGTCGAGTTGCCGACGAGGTCCATCCGGGTGCAGTGGCCGCAGTACTGCGGGCACGTCGAGAGCACTTCAGCGAGCACCTTGGTCGGGTAGCGGTGGGTCAGGCCCTCCGCCTTCCACATGTCGTGCTCGTGCAGCGAGTCGCGGCTGGAGTACGGGTGCGATGGCCAGTCGGTTCGCCTGTCACTGAACACCGGAAGCATGTACCGACGGATGGGGTCGACGTAGAACGCCTCGGTGAAGGTCTGCGGCGTAGGGGTTCCGGTGTCGTGCGAGTCCGGCACCATGGTGTTGACCATCTGCGGCGTGATCAGCATTGACATGGTGGCACGCTCGGCTTGATCAAGCTCGAGGTCGTCGTAGAACTCGTCGGTCAACAGGTCGCCCATCAAGGCGCGCAGCTGCTTGAGGTTCTTGACGCAGTGGACGCGTTGCCACTGCGCGTCCTCCCACTCAGCGGTGCTGACCTGGCTCCAGCCAGGCAGACGTGTCCAGTCCGGTTCGCGGACCTCGTGCTGTCGGTAGTCGTACGGCTGGGGTATCGGATGGCTCACGGGCTCTCCTTCAGGCCGTTATCGCAGTACCGCGAGGGTACGGAGATCTTCCTGCGGAATCAATGACAAACCGCAACTTCTCCACCAATTGGCTGCTTGTTGCCAGGTTGTTGCGGGGTTCCCCCTCCTGGGTGCTGGCGAATGCCCCCGGGCTCCTGACAAGATCGCCCGGTGACCCGAACGACTCCATCGTCCCCCGTCGGACTGCACCGTGTCATTGAGCCACGCGGAGTTCTCCCGCAGGCGGCCAGCCGCGTCAACGCCAGCCCGGAGATTTGGCCGGACGAGGTTCGGGTCGCAGTCTCGGTGCTCAACCTCGACGCTGCCTCCTTTCGCCAGCTGATCACCAAGCACGATGGTGATGGTGCGGCGGTCCGGGCTGAGGTGCTCGCGATCATCGCCGACCGCGGCAAGATGCAGAACCCCGTTACCGGTTCGGGGGGCATGCTCGTCGGCACGGTTGACGCGGTAGGCCCAGAAGCCACCGTGGACGTCGAGATCGGACAGCAGATCACCACGCTGGTATCGCTCAGCCTCACTCCGCTGGTGATCACCGACGGACTCGCGCGTTGGAGTGGCCTCAGCGAGCAGGTGCCCTGCGAGGGCTATGCGATTCTCTTCGGCCGCACGATCGCTGCATCAGTGCCTGATGACCTTCCTCCGACTCTGGCTATGGCGGTCATGGACGTTGCAGGGGCGCCCGCCCTGACCGCACGCGTTGTTGGCCAGTACGTGGATCGGGGTCGGGCTCCGACTGTTGCGGTCATTGGCGGTGCAGGAAAGAGCGGCTCTCTCTCGCTGGCCGCAGCGCGTGACAGTGGTGCGACCAAGACGGTTGGGATCGTCCCGATCGAGTCCGAAGCTGAGCTGCTGGGTGACGTCGCACTGGCCGACGTCGTTGCGATCGCCGACGCGCGCGACCCCGTCGCGCTCTCCACTGCCGTCGTGGCGTCGCTGGGGGCGCCGGCCGACATCACCGTCGTCTGCGTCGACGTCCCCGGGTGTGAGCACGGAGCCATCTTGGCTACATCGCCAGAGGGCGGCACGGTGATCTTCTTCTCGATGGCAACGTCCTTCACCGCTGCGGCACTCGGTGCTGAGGGGCTGGCCTCCGACACCACGATGCTCATCGGAAACGGCTACACGCCGGGCCACGCCGAGTACGCGTTCGATCTGCTCCGTCGCTGCGCCGGGGTGCGCGACCTGTTCACCCGACGCCTAGCCAACGAGGGGGATGCCGGGTGAGCACCACCCTCTACCGCGGGGGGCGGGTGTACAGCGTCGCCGAGCCCTTCGCGACAGCCCTGGTGACCCAGGACGAGCGGGTGGCCTGGGTCGGGTCAGATCAGGCCGCTGCTGTACACGCCGACGGGGTCGATGTCGTCGTCGACCTCGACGGGGCTCTCCTGACACCGGCCTTCGTCGATGCACACGTGCACACCACGTCAACCGGGCTTCACCTGTCCGGGCTCGACCTCTCAGGCACCGATTCGTTGGCAGAGGCACTTGCGCGTCTGGAGACACACGCCAGGAAAGTCCGCGGCGGAGTGGTTCTGGGCCACGGATGGGACGAGACCAGATGGCCAGAGGGACGGCCCCCCCGACGTGACGAGGTGGACCGAGCCTCGTACGGGGGTGTGGTCTACCTCTCCCGCGTTGACGTGCACTCCTGCATCGCGTCGTCGGCTCTCCTCGCACTTGCCCCAGAGGTGCGCGAAGCAGCGGGGTTCTCTAGCGACGGCTGGCTCTCACAGCAGGCGCATCACGTGGTTCGTCGTATCGCGCTCGACTCTGTGACGCCGACTCAGCGCCGAGTGGCCCAGAGTGTCTGTCTGCAGCATGCCGCGTCCCTTGGCATCGGCATGGTGCACGAGCTCGGTGGCCCTGAGATCTCCAGCGCAGCGGACTTCACCGACCTGCTCGCCGTCGTCGGTCCGGAGTCTGGTGTTGAGGTGGTCGGCTACTGGGGTGAGGGTGGCGGGCCAGACGTCGCTCTTTCGCTCGGAGCCCGCGGCGCAGCGGGAGACCACTTCGTCGATGGCGCGATCGGCTCACGGACCGCCCTCCTACGCGATCGGTATGCCGACGCCGACACGCACGGCGCCGCATATACCTCGGCAGCCACGATCCGCGACCACGTGATCGCATGCTCGCGGGCTGGCGTTCAAGCTGGCTACCACGTGATCGGTGATGGGGCGATGGACCAAGTTGTCGCCGGATTCGCCGAGGCGGCTGAGGCCGTCGGCGATGACGTCGTCCGGGCGGCCCAGCACCGTCTGGAGCATGTCGAGATGGTCGATGAGCAGGCTCGGACGCTTCTGGCCCGACTCGGTGTGCTCGCGAGTGTGCAACCGGTCTTTGACGCCTGGTGGGGTGGAGACTCCGGCATGTACACCGAACGCCTGGGAGCCGATCGGGCCGCAACGCTCAACCCGTTCGCCACGATGCAGGCGGCCGGAATCCCGCTGGCCTTTGGCTCGGACGCCCCAGTCACGCCGCTGGCGCCGTGGCAGGCGATCCGAGCAGCGGTTCACCACCACCAGCCAACTGAGCGACTAACCGCCAGGGCCGCATTTACCGCACACACCCGCGGTGGCTGGCGCGCTGCTGCTCGACGCGGCGGTGTTCTCGCACCGGGGGAGCCGGCCAACCTGGCGGTGTGGCAGTGCGACGAGCTCGTGGTCGAGACGCCTGACAATCGGGTAGCCGCTTGGTCGACCGATCCTCGGGCCGGTGTACCTGGTCTACCGTCGCTCGAACCCGATACAACCGACCCCGTCTGCCTGCAGACGGTTGTCGCTGGTCGTACCGTCTACTCCAGCGACGACTTTCACCCGATCGATCCTGGGAGTGGTAAGTGACGCGACGAGGCAAGGGCAAGCTCGAACTCGATCCAGCGGTCGTCCGCAAGGCTCGCAGTCTCGCGCGCAAGGCCGGCAAGCCCATCGTGACTCTTGCCAAGACGCACACCACGGTTTCTGTAGAGCGAGCCGTGCTGCGGCTGGCCGGCCTTTCCGGCGCTGACGCAGAGGGTGAGCCTTGGGTGAACCACGTCGTTGACGCGGTCCGTCAGGACGTCGGTCTTGAGCACGGCGTTGCCCTTCCTGTCTGGAATGCGATGGCCTCCGGTGAGTACGCCGATCTGACAGCGCTCGCACAGAAGGCTGCCGCCGGTGGGGTGATCTTCCATGCGCCTGAGGGTCGCGATGCCGCACGCGCACGAACGGCGTCGCGCAAGGCAGCCGCCGCTGGCCTGCGATTGATCGACAACAACCGGAAGACTCGAGACCGATTCACCAAGAAGTACGGCGACCCTCCCAAGCCGTGGATCTACCTGATCGTTGCGACGGGGGACATCTACGAGGACATGCCTCAGGCTCAGGCTGCTGCACGCGAGGGCGCCGACATCGTCGCGGTGATCCGCTCCACCGGCCAGTCGCTGCTCGACTTCGTCCCGGAAGGGCCGACCCGTGAGGGTTACGCAGGCACGTACGCAACGCAGGAGAACTTCCGCCTGATGCGGTCAGCCCTCGACGATGTCTCGGCCGAGCTCGGGCGATACGTCCGGCTGACCAACTACGCGTCGGGGCTCTGCATGCCGGAGATCGCCACACTGGCCGGCCTTGAGCGTCTCGACATGATGCTCAACGACTCGATGTACGGAATCCTCTTTCGCGACATCAACCCGATCAGGACCTTCGTCGACCAACGCTTCAGCCGTCAGATCCATGCGCGGGCGGGGATCATCATCAACACCGGTGAAGACAACTACCTCACTACCGCAGACGGAGTTGAGGCTGCGCACACCGTTACGGTCAGCCAGCTGCTCAACGAGTTCTTCGGGAAAGAGGCCGGGCTCACCGACGACCAGCTGGGTCTCGGCCATGCCTTCGAGATCAATCCGAGCGTGCCCGAGTCGTTCCGACTGGAGCTGGCGCACGCCCTGCTGGCCCGCGAGCTCTTCCCCAATGCACCGCTGAAGTGGATGCCACCGACCAAGCATATGACTGGCGACGTGTTCGGTGGGTACTTGCTGAACGGCTTCTTCAACCTGGTTGGCTCAATGACGGCTCAGGACATTCTTCTGGTCGGCATGCTCACCGAGGCCGTCCACACACCGTGGCTGTCAGATCGCGATCTCGCCCTCCAGAACGTCCGTTACGTCATGGAATCCACCCGAGGGCTGGCTGAGGACTTCGTTCCAGCCCACGACGGCTTCATCGTCCAGCGCTCACACCAGGTGTTGGGTGAAGCCATCGACCTGCTCGAGCGCATCGTCGACGACGAGCTGCTCAACGCGATCGCGGACGGCACCTTCGGACTCATGAAGCGCCCGGCCGACGCCGGACGCGGCCTTGACGGCGTCGCCAAGCACTCCAGCGCGTACTACAACCCCGCCAGCGAGCTTCTCGACGAACACTTTGCCGAGGCGAACGGAGGCTCTCGATGAGCAAGAGTGGGGACTCGCGCATCATTCGCCCCTACGGTGACGCCACCGGTGACGGACTCGTACAGGTGTCGTTCACGCTGCCGATTTCCCACGACAAGCGGGCCGAGGGAGCGGCTCTCCAGCTGGCGTCCAAGATGGGGATAGAGCCAGCGATGGTGGTGCATGCGAAGCAGATGGGGCCGCACTTCACCTTCTTCGTCGTCTACGGCCGATGCAGCCACCTCGTCGATCTCGACAAGGTTGTCGTCATGGAGCGCGAGTATCCGTTGCTCGCCCCCAAAGAGGTGAGTGCTGCGTTCAAGCGAGCCCTGCGGCGTCCACTCGTCGTGATCGGTGCCTGCATCGGCACCGACGCACACACAGTCGGCATCGATGCCATCTTGAACATCAAGGGCTGGGCCGGGGAGAAGGGCTTGGAGGCCTACAGCGGCCTGGAGGTCCACAACCTGGGCGCCCAGATGTCGGTCCCCGATCTGGTGGAACATGCGCAGAACCTCAAGGCTGACGCGGTTCTCGTCAGCCAGGTGGTCACGCAACGAGAGGCGCATTTGCACAACGTCACGCAGATGTCGGCCGCATTCCGTGAGGCGTACCCGGCAGGCACGACCCCGGTGCTGATTGTCGGCGGCCCGCGCTTCGACGAGAGTGCCGCAGCGGAGCTTGGCGTCGACCGCATCTTCGTCAAGGGAACGACCCCGGGTGAAGTCGCCAGCTACCTCGCGCACCGGCTCTGCACCAAGCCTGCCGGTACCGGCAGAACCAAGAACAAGACCAAAACCAAGAAGGCGGGAGCTCGCTGATGGCGGACACGACCGAAGGCAAGCTGGGCCAGAGCATCACGCATCGCCGCTATGTGCCGTACTCGCACGCGCACTACGCGGGCAACCTGGTCGACGGGGCTTACACGCTCGGTCTGTTCGGTGATGTGGCCACCGACTTGATGATCGTCACCGACGGCGACGAGGGGCTCTTCGCCTCCTACTCCGACATCCAGTTCACGGCGCCGGTCCGGGCCGGTGACGTCCTTGAGGTGATGGCGACGGTGAGCAGGGTGGGGCGCCGGAGCCGCGAGCTCAGATTCACCGCCACCGTGGTCAGTCGAGGTCGCCCTGACCTCGGAGCGGCGTCCGCCGAGGTGCTCGCCACCCCAGAGCTGGCGGTGTCGGCCATCGGCACCATCGTCGTCCCGCCACCCGAGGGACGCTGACGGTGCTCGATCGGGTTACCGTCATCTGGTGAGCGCTATCGCCGAGGGACTGCCCACGGCTCGAGAGGTTGAGCCGGTACCGGCCCGACCCGTTCCACTCTGGGCTGCGGTTCTCACCTCGGCCGCGGCCGGCGGGCTCCTCGTGCTTGCCTTTCCCCCCTTCGACTTCTGGTGGCTGGCCCCGGTTGCGGTGGCTGGATTTCTCGCTGCGATCGACCTTGGTACCCGCACAGGACGTTCTATGGGGCGCGGTGCACTGTTGGGTGCTGGCTTCGGCTTGGGTTTCTTCGGCCTGCTGACACCCTGGCTTCGGGTCATCGGTCCGGACGCCTGGCTGCTGATCGTCGCCTTGTCCGCGGCATTTACCGCACTCTTCGGCGCCGGTGCGGCATTGCTCATCCGCCTCCCTGGGTGCGCGTTTTGGGTTGCCTGCTGGTGGGTAGCGGTCGAGGCGCTCCGCGGACGTATCCCGTTCGGCGGTTTCCCCTGGGGGCGGCTCGGACACTCGCAAGCTGACGCCACGACGGCCTCCTGGGTCTCGGTGGGTGGGGTGCCCCTGTTGAGCTTGCTGCTCGTCGTCGCCGGCGCACTGCTGTTGATCGCAGTGAGGTCTGTTGCCCGAGGTCAGCTGCTTGCATCCGCGCTCGCGGGGGTTGGCGTCGTCGCGATCATGCTTAGCGGGCTCGCCATCCCGCTGGCTACCGATGGACGCCAGGTGACGGTCGCCATCGTGCAGGGCAACGTTCCGCGTACCGGCATGGACGCCTTCGGGCAGCGCGAGGCGGTGCTCACTGCCCACCTCGACGCCACACACCAACTGGCCGAGGACGTCCGTCGCGGAGTCGTCGACGCCCCCGATGTCGTCTTCTGGCCTGAGAACGCCTCAGACATCGATCCGGCGTTGGACGCTGACGCCTTTGCTGCGATCAACGCCGCGGTCGAGGACGTCGGTGTCCCCGTTCTCGTCGGAATGGTTGTCGAGGTCGAGGGAGGGACCCGTGTCGCCAACCAGGGGACGGTGTGGGATCCAGTCAGTGGGCCAGGAGAGTCCTACATCAAGCAGAACCTGGTGCCCTTCGGCGAGTACGTGCCGTTCCGATCGACGGTGCAGAAGTTCATCTCACGGCTGGACCGAATCCCTCGTGACTTCGTCGCCGGCGACGAGCCGGGAGTGCTCGACCTTGGCCCGACAACGGTCGCCGACGTCATCTGTTTCGACGTCGCCTATGACGCGACCGTACGCGATGCCGTGGCCGGCGGAGGAGAGATGATCACGGTGCAGACGAACAACGCAACGTATGGACGCACCGGACAGGTCCAGCAGCAATGGGCGATGAGTCGGCTCCGTGCGGTCGAGCACGGCCGCACGGTTGTCGTGGCATCCACCAGCGGGATCAGCGGGATCGTCGCTCCCGACGGTGAAGTGTTGGCCCAGACCCCAGAGTTCGTGCAGGAGGTCGTCGTCGAGTCGGTGGTCGCCAGAACCGATCAGACACTTGCAACGGCAGCCGGGGCATGGCCGGAGCTGGTCTTGTCCCTGCTCGGTCTCGGCGCGGTCTTGCTGGCCGCTGTGCGCCGAAGGGGCAGAATCGAATCATGAGCGACGGCGACATTCTGGTGATCATCCCGACATACAACGAGCGGGAGTCGCTTCCGCCCATCGTTGCGCGCGTGCGCGCCAACACACCAGACGCCCACATCCTTGTCGTCGATGACAACAGTCCGGACGGCACCGGGGATTTGGCCGACGCACTGGCCGCCAGCGACGACCATGTGCAAGTCCTGCACCGCACCGCCAAGAACGGGCTGGGTGCGGCCTACCTGGCCGGTTTCCGGTGGGGGATGAGCCGCGGGTTCGATGTGCTCGTCGAGATGGACGCTGACGGCTCCCACCGCCCCGAGCACCTGCCGGCGATGCTGGACGCCCTCCAGGACGCCGACGCCGTCATCGGGTCTCGTTGGGTGCCGGGGGGAGGCGTGGTGAACTGGCCACGCCACCGACAGTGGCTCTCGCAGGGCGGAAACCGCTACACGCAGGTGATGCTGGGTCTGGGCGTCAGTGATGCGACCGCTGGGTACCGGGTCTACCGCCGCACCGCACTAGAGCGGATGGACCTGTCGACGGTCTCCTCGCAGGGCTACTGCTTCCAGGTCGACCTCACCCGACGCGCCGCTGCTGCTGGTCTGAGAATCGTCGAGGTGCCGATCACTTTCGTCGAACGGGAGCAGGGCGACAGCAAGATGAGCGGTGCCATCGTCGCCGAGGCGCTTTGGCGGGTCACCCAGTGGGGTGTCGCAAGTCGCGCGCGGCACCTTGGACAACGAAGTCAACGAAGTAGCCATTGATGCTCGTTGTTCTCCTGCTTTTCTTCGTCGTGGCTCCGACCGTGGAGCTCTACGTCGGCTCGCTCGTCGTCGACGCGATTGGCTTTGGCCCAGCGACGCTGCTGCTGTTGATGGCAGCCGTGGTGGGGATCTTCGTCATGCGGGCAGCGTGGCGACGTCGACCGCGAAACAGCGACAGCGCGATCCTGATGGCAGCCGGCGTCCTGCTTCTGCTGCCTGGCTATGTGTCGGACGTGGTGGGCCTGCTCTTGCTGCTGCCTCCCGTCAGGGCGATGCTGCGCGTCTGGATCGGGCAACGCGTCGCGCGGCGGCTGGCATCGTGGAACTTGACCATCTTGCGGTGGGACGACGACAGCGGACGGCTCACCCGCACAGATGTAGTCCCCGGCGAGGTCGTCGAAGATGACCCAGCTGGCGAACGCGTCGTGCGCGGAGAGATCGTGCCGAAGCGAGCAGAAGAACCCGAAGACCGTTCCTAGGCGGAGCGGCGGGCGGCACCGGAGGCCCGCAGAAGCTCGAGGCGCTCTTCGAGCAGCTCTTCGAGCTCGGGAATGGAGCGCCGCTCCAGCAACATGTCCCAGTGCGTTCGAGTGGGCTTGATCGCCTTCTCGTCTGGCAGTGGCACATCGCGAGCGATGGCAACGGATCCGCAGACGCGGCACTCCCAGCGGGCAGGTACGTCGGCCTCGACCGAGAAGGGCATCGTGAAGGCGTGACCGTCAGGGCAGTCGTACGTGACGTCGAGGCGAGCCGCCGGCGCAACACCCTCGTCGTTCTCGTAGCTCGTCGCACCCAAACGGGTCCCCCGAAGCGAGCGATCAGCCATGGTCAGCCTCCAATGTCGATGCCTATGGCAACGTCTTTCCGGTTCGACGGATTCCCGAGCTTCTTGGTTCCCGCCCTATCTGTCCGATTTGTCTCTTTACCCTAAATCCAGGGTGACGCCACAGGGCGGGTCGCGCAAGCCGCCGAGCGGGGGAGAGCCGAGCGGGTATGACCAACTCGGGGGCGGCCGGCTACCTGCTTCCCGCCGCTCGTTGGCATCAACCGGCACTCGATTCGGCGCGCTGGCGGATTTCATGCGTTTTGCTGACGATCCCAGTCCGGAAAGCGCACGGAATCCGCCAATCCGCGAACTGATCGACCGGCCCGGGTGATGTACGAGCCGTGATGCGGAACAGCTGGGTGGCTCCGACCCGATCAGAGGACGGCAGGCCTCGGGTTGCCGACCGCATCGATGGCCTCACCGACCCGCACCCGGTGGAGAAGCAAGCCACCGACGACGAAGAAGACCACCAGAACGACGATGGCCACCCGGTAGGAACCGGAGATCTCGTAGGTGAGCGCGAAGGTCAAGGTGCCGAGCCAGCTGGTACCGCGCTCGGAGATCTCGTAGAAGGCGAAGTACTCCGCCTCGCGGTTCCGGGGGATGAGCTGGGAGTAGAGCGACCGGGAGAGCGCTTGAGACCCACCTAGGACGAACCCGATCACGGCAGCAATCCCGTACACCCCGATCTGCTCCCTCTCGGGCAGGAAGAAGGCAACGAACAGGATTGCCCCCCACACCACGAGGGCACCCAGGATCACCCGCTTGGCGCCCCAGTGTGCTGCTAGTTGACCGAGTACCAACGCCCCGGCGAAGGCCACGATCTGCACCAACAGGATGACCGATATCGACACGGAAGTGTCGAGGAGGAGCTCCTTCTCGATGTACACGGCAGCAAGGGCGATGACGGTCTGGATGCCGTCGTTGTAGAGGAGATAGGCGAGCAGGAAGAGCAGCGTCTGCGGGTAGCGACGGATGTCGCGGAGCGTTCCGGCTAGCTGCCGGAAGCCGCTGGTGAGCATGCCGCCTCCGGCAGCTGCCCCTGGCTTGGTCGCAGTGATCGGCGGGCGCTGGAGATTCCGCAGCCCCATCACGGGGATGATGGTGAAGACGGCCCACCAGATGCCGGCCGACAGCAGGCTGATCCGCACCGCCTCGCGCTCGGTCAGGCCGATGGCGTCGTGCCCCAGGTAGAGCGCCAGGTTCAGAACCAGGAGCACCGCCCCACCGAGATATCCGAGCGCCCAGCCCCGCGAGGAGACTCGGTCGCGCTCGTCCGCTGAGGAGATCTGGGGGAGAAAGGCATTGTAGACCACCACGCTCATACCGAAGGCGAGGTTCGCCACCACCAGCAAGATCCCACCCAGAACGAAACGGCCATCGGTGAGCACGACCATGGTCATCGTCGCGACCGATCCGATGGCCGCAAATGACGCCAGCAGCTGCCTTTGGTGCCCAGACCGGTCGGCAATCGCCCCCGTCACAGGGAGTACCAGCACCTGGAGTACCACCGAGAGCGAGACGAGCAACGAGAAGTACGTGCCGGGCCGGACATCCCACAGCAGGAACCCGACGCGTCCGTCTGCGCCAGCGGCATCCTCGGCAAGTGTCGTCAGGTAGGGGCCGAGGAAGACTGTGACAACCGTCGTTGAGAAAGCCGAGTTCGCCCAGTCGTAGAAGTACCAGGCACGTTGCTGACGCCTCAGCTCGTGATCCGGAGCGGTGTCTGGTGCATCGGTCATGGGTGCGGCCGCCAGCCGTTGGCGCCGAAGACCGCCGACAGCACGTCGGTGTCATCGCTCATAACGCCATCGACACCTCTCGCCAGCAGCCGCTCCATCTCGTCGCCATCGTTGACGGTCCAGACATGGACCGGAAGGCCGACACGCTGAGCCGCGCCGAGGAGGTCGGCTGGCCACCGGCGAAGATCTGGCGACCGGCGCGCGAGCCATCTGGGGACCTGCAGCACGTTGACGCCGGGAAGGTTGACCGCCTGACCTCGGACGATCTGTGTGGTCGCTCGCACCAGTTCTCGGGGGCCGGCAGCGGTGCAGACATGATCCCCGAGTGCCGTGCGCACCCACCTGAGGCGGCGGTCGCTGAAGGACGCCACGCAGATGCGCGCGAGTACGTCCCGCTCAAGAAGTACCGCAACGAGGGCACGTACAGCCGCGTCCACCTTGGGGTCGATGTTGAAGGACACATCCGGGTACTCGTCGAGAAGGTCGACCAGCCGGGGGAGTGGCTCATCCCCGACTGGGACCTGGGAGAGCTCGGCCCACGGCACGTCCGCGATCCGGACCGGCTCGCCAGCTACCCGACGTAGGGAGTGGTCATGACACGCCACCAAGACTCCGTCGCTGGTGACACGCACATCGGTCTCGAAGTAGCGAAATCCCCGTTCGTAGGCGCGCCGAAAGGCGGTGTTGGTGTTCTCGACGACCGTTGCCTCGTCGGTCAGCGGTGCGCCCCGATGGACCATGGGGATCGGCCCGTCGTGATGGAGAAAGGGGTGCAGCGTTTCTGAACCCCACGGCGGCGTCACTACCGGGGGGATGCGCCGGAGCCCAGGCGATGCAGAAATACCGTCTGCGCCAGAGCTGCTCGCTCGAGCTCGGCAAGGTCAACGCTCTCGTCGGCGGAGTGGATGTTGGCCTCGGCTCCGTCCTCTGCGCCCCACAGCACGAACTCCGCGGCCGGGTTGATCTCAGCCAACGTCGTGAGCAGCGGAATCGAACCGCCACTGCCGATGACTTCGGTCTCCTTGCCGTACACATCGGCCATGGCACTTCGTGCAGTCGTCATCGCTGGCCCGTCAGCAGATGTGCTCCAACCCGGCCACACCGCGGTGGGCTGCACGTCGACGCTGACGCCCCAGGGAGCAGCCGCCAGCAGGTGATCGGTCAACAGCTGACGCTGACGGTCCGCGTCAGCCCCAGGAGGGATTCGCATCGAGACCGTCGCCTTGGCCCGCGGAGCGAGAGCGTTGACGGCGCCACGCGTTGGTGCAGCGTCCAGACCAATCACTGAGATGGCCGCGCGGGACCACAGGCGGCTGGCGAGGCGCCCGGTGCCGACAAGAGGCTGACCGGGGAGAATCCCAGATGCTTGCCGGAAGAGCTGTTCGTCGGTGTCGCCACCATCCCAATCGGAACCAGCAAGACCTGGCACGGCGACGTCGCCTGCCTCGTCGTGCAAGGTGGCAAGCATCCGCATCAAGGCCAGGAGTGCGTCGGGGGCACCGCCACCGAAGAGGCCGGAGTGAACTGGCCGCTCAAGGGTGCTGACCTCGACATCGAGCACGACACCGCCGCGCGTCGTCACCTCGATGACCGGCTCGCCGACCTGCTCGTTGCCGCCATCGGCAATGACGTAGACGTGCGCGGAGAAGAGGTCGGGGTTGGCAAGCGCGAAAGCCTCCAAGTGCGACTCGGTCTCCTCCTCGCCCTCGATCACGACTTTGAGGCCCACTGAGAGGTCGCTGCCGAGCGCCTGGAGCGTCGCGGCGTGCATGGCGATCCCTGACTTGTCGTCGGCGGCGCCGCGGCCGTAGAGACGTCCGTCGCGCACCTGCGGCGTCCAGGGATCGATCGTCCAGCCCTGCTCGGGCGGTGCCGGCTGCACGTCGTAGTGCGCGTAGAGCAGCACGGTTGGTGCGCCAGGGGGAGCGGCGCGATCGGCGTACACGACGGGATAGCCGTCGGCGACCTCCAGCAACCGAGCGTTAGGCAATCCGCTTCGCTGCAGCAACGCGACTGTCTCGCTGGCCATCTCGAGCACCGGTTCAGCCGGGAAGCCGGGGAACGCGCACGAGGGGATCGCCACGAGCCGGGTGAGGTCGTCGATCACCCTCGGCATGACTGCCTTGACCCGGGCTCGAAGATCGTCGATGGACGTCGGTGTCTGCTCTGCTGTCGTCACGACAGCATCCTCACAGACCCGTCGCCCGTCAGGGCAGCATCTTGCCTATGAGAGGCCGACGATGTTCCCGTCAGCGTCGATGTCGATCCGCTCGGCAGCCGGGTGACTGGAGAGCCCCGGCATCGTCCGGATCTCACCGCAGACGGCGTAGACGTAGCCGGCCCCAGCCGCAAGCCGCAGCTCGCGGACGGGCAGCGGCCCCCAGTTCTTGGGTGCACCGAGAATGCTTGCATCGCTGGTGATCGACAGGTGCGTCTTGGCGATGACGATGGGCAAATGCCCATAGCCCAGGGTTGTGTACTTCTTGGCCTGGGCTGCTGCCGCTGGGGTGAAGTCGACGCCCGTAGCACCGTACATCTCGACGGCGATCGTCTCGATCTTCTTCTCGATGGAATCCTCAAGTAGGTAGAGGAACCGGAAGTCGTTCGGCTCGTTCGCCACTTCCTCGACGACGCGCGCCAGGTCGACCGCGCCGGCTCCGCCATCGACGACGTGGGTAGCGACGGCAGAACGCGCCCCAGCCTCGGCAGCGATCTCAGCGATGATCGCGTGCTCACTCGGGTGGTCGGTGGGGAAGGCGTTGATGGCAACGACGGGCGTGATGCCGAACTTCTTGAGGTTCTCGAGGTGCTTTCGGAGGTTGGCACCACCGGTTGCCACCTCGTCGGGGTTCTCAGCCAGAAGCTCGGGCGGCAGCGGTTTGCCCGGCTTGATCGAGTGACGTCCGGAGTGCGCTTTGAGCGCTCGGACGGTGGCTACCACGACTGCCGCAGACGGTGTCAGGCCGGACAAGCGGCATTTCATGTCGAAGAACTTCTCGGCACCGATATCAGCGCCGAAACCGGCCTCGGTGATCAGGTAGTCACCGGTGCGAATGCCGATCATGTCGGCGACGATCGAAGACTGTCCGGTGGCGATGTTGCCGAAGGG
>JANLWJ010000530.1:0-3246 GCA_031364455.1 Actinomycetes bacterium
CTCTTGCCGGGGCGGTCCTTGTCATGACCCTTGCCCTGCTGGTGCCCCTTGTGGTTGCCACTGTTCCCGGGCTTGTCCGGCTTCCCGGGCTTGTCCGGCTTCCCGGGCTTGTCCGGCTTCCCAGGCTTGTCCGGCTTGTCCGGCTTCGGATCGTTGGGGTTGCCGCCACCAGGGTGGCCACCACCGGTGTTGTTCCCGCCGCCGTTGTTCCCGTCACCATCGTTGTTTCCACCGCCGTTGTTCGGCGGCTTCGTTGGCTTGGGTGAGTGGGGCGGATCGGTCGGTTCCTCGGTCGGTTCCTCGGTCGGTTCCTGGGTCGGTTCCTGGGTCGGCTCCCCGTCAACAGGTGGCGCTTGAGTATTGGGGATCGTCGGCTGGTCTGCCCCAGGCTCACCGACAATGGGGCCCCCTACGCCCGGAGCGCCCGGGCCAGAGCCCGGCGGGGTCGACGGGGCCCCCGACTTCGTTGGAGTTGGCGTTGGGGTATCCCCTGGGTCGGAGTCGACCTGTAGCGGCTCTCCTGGGGCGGGTGTTGGGGCGACCGAGACGCCGGCCTGCGGCCGTGGAGCCGTATCGAGGGTGCGACTGGCAACGACGGCCATGGTCGTCAAACCGCCTGCTACCAGGCCTCCGGCCAGAAGGACAGCCACGGCGGCGCCGCCGGCCGTCTCGGCGCTGGCGGCGAACCACGCAGAGGAGTGCCGCCAAACGCTCACGGCTGATCCTCCCTCCTCGCGCCCAGTTCCGCTGATCAGTGTTGGGGGTACATCACTTCGACGCCATCGATGCTCCCATGGTGCCCCTCAATCGGCCGCATCGGACTACATCGTCTGGGTGAACCGACGTAACGCAGTTGGCTGCGCGTGGCTCCCGCGTCGGGGAGGATACGGGGGGCCTAGCCTCTAGGGCAGGTCGATCGGCAGACTGCCCCCACCAGCCGCCAGCACGGGAGAACCATGAGCGAGGACGACCAAGGCACTCCAGGACCCACCCGGGTCTTCCTGCTCGATGACCACGAACTGGTCCGCCGAGGCTTGTCCGACCTGCTCAGCCTCGAGGACGACCTCGAGGTTGTTGGCGAAGCTGCCTCAGCAGCAGAGGCCCTCGCCAGGATCCCCGCCGTCCGACCCGACGTCGCCGTGCTCGACGTTCGGCTACCGGACGGCAACGGTGTCGAGGTCTGTCGGGAGATCCGTTCGGCCATGCCGGACGTCTACTGCCTGATGCTCACCTCGTACGCCGATGACGAGGCGATGGTGGATGCGCTGCTGGCCGGGGCAGCCGGGTACGTCCTGAAAGACATCAGGGGGGCTGACCTCGTCGGGGCGGTCCGCCGCGTCGCCAAGGGTGAGTCGCTCCTCGACCCGAAGGCCACCGAACGAGTCCTGCACAGACTGCGTGGAGGGGAACCACACGATGAGCGCCTCGACTCCCTCACCGGCCAGGAGCGGCGGATCCTCGACCTGATCGGCCAAGGGATGACGAACCGCCAGATCGGCGACCAGCTGCACCTGGCCGAGAAGACAGTCAAGAACTACGTGTCTTCACTACTCGCCAAGCTCGGAATGGAACGGCGCACCCAAGCAGCCGCCTACATCGCCCGCCTGGACGAGCACGAACGCCCCTAGGGGATGGTCGCCCCCGCGCGGCTCACCGCAGCAGCCCCGTCGCCCACCGCAAGCGCGACATAGTCGATCTCGCCGGTGAACTGGTCGGACCCAGACGTCAGGCTCTTGGCCCCGATGAACATCGGCTTGGTGTTGGCGATATCACCAACGGAGGTCGTCACAGCAGCGTCCGTCCCGTCGACCGTTACTCCGACTTGCGTTCCCGAGCGCCAGCAGGTGGCTGTGTGCCAGATCCCGTCGTCGACACCGGCGACGGGCGACGTGATCAACCGCGCGCCGAGAGTGCCCTTGAACCGGCACTGCACTGCTGCCACGTCGGGCTTGAGCTGCATCTTCCACTGGGCTGCGTCTCCGTAGAGCCCCTTCTGGGTCATGTTCGGGGTGTCGGTTAGCGCGCTGGTGTCGCTGGCAATCCGGAAGACGACGGTGACTGCGAACTCACGGCCAACGGGGTTGAGGTCTGACTTGTTCGGCGTCGCCGCTCGGCTTATGGGGGAAAAGCCGACTGCCGGACTGGCCGGCCCGGCAACGGTCGCATAGTTGCCGCTCAGGGTGAGCAGGTGTCCGCGCGCGGTGAGGTCGTCGGTTGTCGCCGTCGGCGGGTCGGCCGTGACCTGGGTGAGGGTGTCGAAGGTGTACGCGACGCGCAGCGTGGCCGGAGTACCAGCCGCAGCTGGAACCGCGGCCAACAGCAGCACCGATGCCGCCCCGCAGGCGGCACCGACCATCACACGTCGCTTGATCTGCACCACTAGAGCCTGACCTGTCCGGTGATGCCGGTCAAGCGGCTTGCCAGGGACGTCCACCTGATGGACCACTCGGTCACCCTCTGTATGAACGACGTGCGTCTACGTCACTGCACCGCTGGTTGGGGCTCGCCAGACGACACGGGCACCACGAGAGCCGCCATGACGGTCTGGAACCGGCTCGATCGTGAAGCGTCCCCCCGAGACCTCGGCGCGGCCGGCGAGGTTGGCCAGCCCGCTACGCCGGCTCTGTGTCTCGGGCGGGCCCACTCCGTTATCGGTCACGATCAGGACGACTTCGTCAGACTCCACCGAAAGGGAGACCCTGACCTGGGTCGCCTCCGCGTGGCGAGCAGCGTTCGACAGCGCCTCCCGCAGCGCGGCGATGACATGCTCGCGCACGTCGTCGGAAACGGTGCTATCGATCGGTCCGTCAAAGCGCACGGTCGGGTCGAACCCAAGAGCACTCGATCCGGCAGCCACCTCTTGCAGGACCTGTGAGCGGAGGCCGCCACCTTCAGACGAGTCGTGCAAAGCAAAGATGGTGCTCCGCACCTCGCGGATGGTCTGGTCGAGCTCGCTCACCGCACGCCCCACCCGCTCGGAGACATCGGGATTCGTCGTCAAGCGCTGAGCTCCCTGCAAGACCATCCCGGTGGCGAAAAGCCGCTGGATCACGAGGTCGTGCAGGTCCCGGCCGATCCGATCACGCTCCTCAAGGAGGGCGAGCCGCTCATGCTCGGCACGCGCCTGCGTCAGACCTATCGCCAGCGCCGCCTGCTCACCGAAGGCGCGCGCGGCGACCGACGCGCCGCGGGCCTCGTCCCAGTCGGAGGCGTTGGACGCCATCACCAACGTGCCGAACTGCCTCC
>JANLWJ010000538.1:0-10460 GCA_031364455.1 Actinomycetes bacterium
CACGGCAAGACGTCGTTGCTCGACGCGATTCGCGGCGCCGACGTCGCCGCAGGCGAAGCGGGCGGCATTACGCAGCACATCGGCGCCTACTCGGTGGAAGTGCCCAAGGGCACGGTGACGTTCCTCGATACGCCTGGCCACGCTGCTTTCACGGCGATGCGTGCACGCGGCGCAGAGGTCACGGACTTCGTCATCCTCGTCGTCGCCGCCGATGACGGTGTGATGCCGCAGACCATCGAGGCGCTCAACCACGCGGTTGCCGCCGGGGTACCGATCGTGGTCGCGGTCAACAAGGTCGACAAGGAAGACGCGAATCCGGCGAAGGTACGTCAGCAGCTCACCGAGTTCGGTCTGGTCGCTGAGGAGTACGGCGGCGAGACCATGTTCGTCGACGTCTCGGCCAAGAGCCGGCTGCACATCGACAAGCTGCTTGAGGCGGTACTGCTGACTGCCGACGCGGCGCTCGACCTGCGTGCCAACCCCGACACCGAGGCGCGCGGTATCTCGATCGAGGCGCACCTCGACCGTGGCCGTGGCCCCGTGGCAACGGTGCTGGTGCAGCGCGGAACACTCAACGTCGGTGACGCCATCGTGGCCGGCGAGGCTTTCGGTCGCGTCCGCGCCATGGTCGACGAGCACGGTGACCTCATTGAGGTGGCTGGGCCCTCTCGGCCGGTGCAGGTGCTCGGGCTGACATCGGTACCGAGGGCTGGTGACAAGTTCCTCGTTGCGTCCGACGACCGAACCGCCCGCCAGATTGCCGAGAAGCGAGCCGCTGCAGAGCGGAACGCCCAGCTGGCCAAGACCCGCAAGAAGGTGAGTCTGGAGGACCTGCAGAAGATCCTCGAGCAGGGTGCGATCGAGACGCTCAACCTCATCCTCAAGGGCGATGTCTCCGGTTCTGTGGAGGCCCTCGAGGACGCGCTCCTCAAGGTCGATGTCGGCGAGGACGTCGACCTGCGGATCATCCACCGCGGGGTCGGCTCGATCACCGAGCATGACGTCACGTTGGCCTCGGCGTCCGAGGGGATCATCATCGGATTCAACGTGCGTCCCGAGGGTCGCGCCCGTGAGCTGAGCGAGCGCGAGGGCGTCGACATCCGCTACTACTCGGTCATCTACCAGGCGATCGACGACATCGAGAACGCACTCAAGGGAATGCTCAAGCCGGAGTTCGAGGAGGTCGCGCTCGGAACTGCAGAGGTGCGCGAAGTCTTCCGCTCAAGCAAGTTCGGCACGATCGCCGGTTCGCTGATCCGCTCTGGCGAGATCAAGCGCGGCAACAAGGCACGGGTCATCCGTGACGGTGCGGTCGTGGCTGAGAACGTCGAGATCACCGGCCTGCGTCGCTTCAAGGACGACGTGACCGAGGTTCGCGAAGGGTTCGAGTGCGGTATCAACCTTGGCAACTTCAACGACGTCAAGGTCGAGGATGTCGTCGAGGCCTACGAGATGCGCGAGATCCCGCGCACCTGACGCACTGACATGCGCAGTCGGGGTGGGGGCGCATCGTTCCCCCACCCCGCTGCACGTCCGAGGAGTGACCATGACCGAAACCGACGCCCGCGCTCGCCGACTCTCCGAGCGCATTCAGGTGATCGTCGCCGAGACGATCGAGCGGCGAATCAAAGACCCGCGTATGGGGTTCGTCACGATTACCGACGTACGGGTAACGGGTGACCTGCGCGAGGCAACGGTGTTCTACACCGTGCTGGGTGATCCCACCGAGCAGGCCGACACGGCCGAGGCGCTCGAGAGTGCCAAGGGCATGCTTCGAACCGAAGTGGGCCGCCAGACCGGGATCCGGCATACGCCGTCGTTGGCCTTCATCGCTGATGCCATCCCGGAGACCGCACGCCACCTCGACGACCTGCTCCGCAAGGCCCATGCGGCCGACGAGCGCGTCCACGAGCAGGCGGTTGCCGCCACCTACGCCGGTGACACCGACCCCTACCGCCACGAGGACGAGGCTGGCGAGCCAGAACTGGCCGATGCTGAGCTCGATGAAGCTGGCGGCGCTTCCGCGTGAGCCCGATCGCTGTGTCGGACTGGGACCGGGTCGTCGACGCGATCACCTCTGCTCGTTCGCTGCTGCTGCTCGGTCACGTCAGCCCAGACGGTGATGCCCTGGGTTCGGCGCTCGGAGCCGGCCTCGCGCTGGCCGCGCTGCCCGGTGACCGACGGATCGAGGTCTCCTTCGGCGATGACCCGTTCGTCGTACCGGCCAACCTGGCCTGGATGCCGGGGGAGCACCTGCTGACACCAGCCGTTGACGTCTCTGCTGACCCAGACATCGTGCTGACGTTTGACGCGAGCAGTATCGACCGGCTCGGTCTGCTTCGTGAGGTCGCGGAGAAGGCGCCGCTGCTCGTCGCCGTCGACCACCACCGCAGCTATGACGGCTTCGGACAGGTCGCTCTGGTCGACGTCGAGGCGCCTGCTACCGCCGTCGTCGCCCATGAGCTCATCAAGCGACTCGGGATCGCACTCGACAAAGACATCGCAGCTTGTCTGTACACCGGGTTAATCACCGACACCGGCTCGTTCCGATACGCCGGGACGACTCCGCAGACCCATGCGTTAGCCGCGGAACTGCTCGAGACCGGCATTGCCTTTGACACGATTGCCCGTGAGGTCTTCGACGCCGTTCCGTTCGGTTACCTTGGTGTGCTCGGTGCGGCACTGGGTCGGTGCCAGCTCGAGCGGGATGCCGCAGGGGGACATGGCCTGGTGTGGACTGCGGTGCTGGCGGTCGACCGCGCCGCCGACCAGCTGCCGTTCGACCTGGTCGAGCCGATCATCGACGTGGTGCGCAAGGCGTCCGAGGCCGAGGTCGCCATGGTCGTCAAGGAAGACGACCTCGGCGACCTGCGTGTCTCGCTCCGGTCCAAGGGCATCGCCGATGTGAGCGCGGTAGCCATTGGCCTCGGGGGCGGTGGTCACCGCTATGCAGCAGGGTTCACCGCCAGCTCGCGTGACCTGACCGAGGTCGTCGACGCTGTGCGTCGTGCGCTCGATGCCGCGCTCGATGCCTGACGCCGCGGCACGACCGAGCATCGACGGCCTTGTGGTCGTTGACAAGCCGAGCGGGTGGACATCGCACGACGTGGTCGGCAAGATGCGCCGGCTCGCGGGGACGCGCAAAGTCGGCCACGCCGGCACACTCGACCCGATGGCGACGGGCGTGTTGATCCTCGGGATCGGTCGGGCGACTCGGTTGCTCGGTCACCTGGCCGGGCACGACAAGGACTACGACGCCACGATCCGGCTCGGGCAGCGCACGGTCACCGACGATGCCGAAGGCGACGTGACGGGTGGAGCGAGCGCCGCCGGTATCACCGACGTCGATGTGCGTGCGGCCGTTCCGGCGTTCGTCGGCGAGATCGAGCAGGTGCCATCGGCGGTGAGCGCGATCAAGGTCGATGGTGTTCGTTCGTACGCCCGCGTCCGGGCCGGTGAGGATGTCGAGCTTCCGGCTCGGCAGGTGACCGTGTCGGCATTCACCGTTCACGAGGTACGCCGGCCCACTGATGGCCTGCTCGATGTTGATGTATCGGTCTCGTGCTCGAGCGGCACTTACATCCGGGCCATTGCCCGCGACTTGGGGGAGACGCTCGGGGTGGGCGGTCACCTCACGGCGTTGCGTCGGACTCGGATCGGCGGTATCGATCTGTCGGCGGCGCGAACCCTCGAGCAGCTGGAGGCAGACATCACCATGCTTCCGCTGGCCGCTGCGGTCCGCGCGGCGTTCCCGGTTCGGACCGTGACCGGTGACGAGGCTGTTGGTGTCCGGCACGGACGTTCGCTGGCCCTGGCCGGCGAGGCCGGGCCGACCGGTGTCTTCGACGCCAACGGTGATGTCCTGGCTCTGATGGAACCGCGCGGTGACACTCTGCGCGTCCTCGTAGGGTTCACCGGCGGCTGACCTCTCTGGCAGGGTAAGGCCATGCAGATGGGCGAGCGTTTCGATGGTCAACGTTTCGATGGGCTGGCGGCCATCCCTGGCGACTGGGGTCGGTCAGCGGTCTGCATCGGCGTCTTCGACGGCGTGCATCGCGGCCACCGGGTGATCATCGATGCCACCCGTCGCCTCGCCGACGAGGTCGGGGGACGTGTGGTCGCTGTGACCTTCGATCCTCATCCGAGCGCCGTGGTTCGTCCCGACACCCAGCCGCGAATGCTGTCGACGCTGGATCACCGGGTTACCTTGCTCTGCGAGGCCGGTGTCGACGCGGTATTGGTCCTCACCTTCACCCCTGAGCTGGCCACATGGACACCTGCTGAGTTCGTTGACCGCGTCCTGGTCACCGGACTTCATGCAGCTGGCGTGGTTGTCGGGGATGGCTTCCGCTTCGGACACCGGGCAGCGGGGGACGTGGCCTTGCTGGAGAAGCTAGGCGCCGCACACGACTTCGTCGTGGCACCGCTTCCAGTAGAGGTTGGGGCCGTTGTCGAGCATGGAGATACCGGGCAGGTCGCCTGGTCGTCGACGTACATCCGGCAGTGCGTCCTGGAGGGTGACGTCGCTGAGGCAGCAAGAGCGCTTCAGCGACCGCACCGCATCGAAGGAGACGTCGTGCACGGCGACCACCGGGGTCGGGAGCTCGGCTATCCAACCGCCAACCTCGACCCGGTCGAGCACACCGCCGTCCCAACCGACGGCGTCTATGCGGGATGGCTGGTCCGTGGTTCGGGTGACGACGCAGGCGGCCCTGGTGGCGAGGAACAGCGTCTTCCGGCCGCGATCTCCATCGGCACCAACCCGACGTTCGGCGGCGAGGAGGGCCGCGTCGAGGCGTACGTGCTCGATCGCACCGACCTGGACCTTTACGAAGAGCGAGTGGCCTTCGACTTCGTCGAGCGGCTGCGACCCACTCTGAAGTTCGTCGACGTCGACGCGCTGTTGGCGCAGATGGCTGACGACGTGACGAGGGCGCGCGAGATCCTCCAGCGTTGAGCGTGTGGGAATGAGGAAGCTCGGTCGGCGGCGCCAACCGCTGACC
Source organism: Actinomycetes bacterium (assembly GCA_031364455.1). Classification (GTDB taxonomy): domain Bacteria; phylum Actinomycetota; class Actinomycetes; order JAHEKZ01; family JAHEKZ01; genus JAHEKZ01. The sequence goes on from JANLWJ010000538.1 coordinate 5,004, forward strand.
GCTGCTATCCGGTGTCGGGCGGTTCGAGGTACGCCCAGGGCTCGGTGACGTAGCGCCGGCCGGTGGGAGTCGTCCAGGTCATGACCCCGTCAGAGGAGAGCTCGGTCTGCCAACTGGCCGAGTGCTTCAGCCGATGGTGCCTTCGACAGAGCACGGCGAGGTTGCTCCAGTCGGTCACCCCCACGGGGTAGGGCACGGTGTGGTCGAGGTCGGTGCCCGAGGCGGTGGTGAGTGCGCTTCGACGGCATCCGGGGAAGCGACAGGTCACGTCCCGCTCGCGTACCGCCCGGTCCAGCCCGACCGAAGGTCGGTACTGCGGTTCGGAGGAGACCTCCTGAGCCGGCTGGTCCTGGGCCAGTGGGTGAGTCACCTGAGCGCCGGCGGGCTTGGTCAGCGCGCCGGTTTCGGGGTCAACGACGAGGGTACGTACCTTTTGGCGACCAGGCTCGGGGCAGCTCAGCCCGCGCGCCAGGTCACGAGCCTGCCTTGCGGTGATCGGTCCAAGCCCCTGGACCCAACCGGGCTGATCCGCATCACCGGCGAGGGTGTCGGCAGGGACGACGACCTGGATCTTCACCTGGGGCGGCTCCGCCCGACCCGTCAGCAGGTCCATGAGGGCGTCGGCACGTCGCTGGTCTGCGGTACGGGCATCGCCGCTGGCACCGGCCTGGGCCAACGCGTTGATGGTGTCGAAAGCCTGACGCGCCTGGATGCCAGGCAGGAGAGCGCAGAGCTCTGCCATTCCGTCGGCGGTTGGCTGCAAAGTCACTCGCCTGCCTTCGTTGGCACGCGCCCGGCGCACCTCGGCCATGCCCGGGTCGGCCGTGATGACTCGCCGCGCCAGCCACACGCGGGTCTGCGTTGCCGTGCGCGAGGTGGCGTACCGTGCGGCCTCACCGGCCAGGGTGTTCGCAAAGGCGGGATCTACGTCGAGCAGGCCGTCACCGATGACCGAGACCTTTCTGGCGTCGATCGTCCCCTCGCGCCAGGCCGCCATCAGGGACTCGTGAGCCGTCGCGCGCATCGCTGTCTCAAGCCGGTGTGCAGCCGACATGCGTGTGCAGGCGAGAAGCACGGAGATCTCGTCGCTGACGAACTCGCTCATGCCTGCCTCGTGTGCGGGTGCCGATCGCGGATCGGGTGCCAGCGCAGCATCACGAGCGGCGTCCTCGATCTCGGCCCGGCGGTGCATCTCGACAATCACCGCAGCCTGGTCAGCCTCAAGGGTGTTGCGTGCCTGCTCCAGCTCGACCAACCGGGTGCGCAGCTCGGCGTCCCCCGACTCCGCTACGTCGGCAGACTTACTCGTCATGGCACGAATCCGTGCCGCGAGTGAGGCGTCGGTGGTCGATGAGCACATGACCCGCACTCTGCCACCCGGGTCTGACAACTCCTGGGTGGTCAGTGACCCAGCCGTGCATGGCAGCAATGCGTTCGACACAGCCCCGATCGCTCGTCAGGATTCGGCTATGACGAGCAGTGACGTGTGGGGTGAGGATACGGCGAGGCAGTACGACGACGACGCTGCCGACAAGTTCGCCCCGGAGGTCCTCGGTCCGACCGTCGATTTCCTCGCACGCCTCGCGGGATCTGGCCGTGCGCTCGAGCTCGCCATCGGGACAGGCCGAGTAGGGATCTCGCTCGCGGAGCGCGGGACACCGGTGACCGGTGTTGAGTTCTCCCTCGTGTACCTGGTGTGGAACAGCATCTCCAACCTCCGCACCCAGCAGGAGCAGGTGGAGTGCTTCCGCAACGCCGCTCGCCACCTTGTACCTGGAGGCAGGTTCGTGATCGAGCTGTGGGTGCCCGCGCTGCGCCGCCTCCCGCCCAACCAGCTGGCCGTCCCGATGAGCGTCGACGAGGGGCGTCTGGTCCTGGACACCTATGACATCGTCACCCAGGAGGTGACCTCCCACCACGTCTGGCGGGAGGGTGAGGGGGCGGCCCGGTACGAGAGCGGCAACTTCCGCTACATCTGGCCGGCTGAGTGCGACCTGATGGCGGAGCTGGCCGGGATGACGCTGGAGCAGCGACTTGCGGACTGGGACGGCAGTCCCTTCACCTCCGAGAGCGAGAGCCACGTCTCGGTATGGCGGAAGCCCTAGCCGGCCACAGGCTCGATTCGGGGGATCGGCCACCCGCTGATAGCCTGAGCAGGCCGTTCGATCGGCCGCGGACCTGTAAGAGCCCGGGTGGACTTGCCCCGGCGCGCCGCGCAACAACCTCGAGGAGACCACAGAAGTGTCGCTTGATTCCGCTGTCAAGAAGCAAATCATGGACGAGTACGCCACCACCGCCGGTGACACCGGATCCCCCGAGGTCCAGGTGGCACTGCTCTCCCGTCGGATCTCCGATCTGACTGGGCACCTCAAGGAGCACAAGCACGACCACCACAGCCGCCGCGGACTGCTGCTGCTCGTTGGTCAGCGTCGTCGCCTGCTCAACTACCTGGCCGACACCGACATCAACCGGTACCGCCAGCTCATCGAGCGGCTCGGCCTGCGCCGATAGCGCAGGCGGGGTAGCTCCCGCTCTGTCATCAACCACAGATTTCAACCGAAGATCAACTGAAGATCACCGCCTGGGGCGCCGTGCCCACATTCGTGCCGGCGTTCACTGTCGGTCCTCGGTAGTGGCACCCCGGGCATGTGCACCGCACATCCCCGGGAGCCTCGATCGATGACCGGCCCTCGCCGGCAGCTGCCGGGATGACGCCTCAGGCTCAACGAAGAGGAGGACCCGTGGAGGGTCTGGAAGTTCGCTCGAGCGAAGCCATTATCGATAATGGGTCGTTCGGCCACCGCATCATCAAGTTCGAAACTGGGCGTCTTGCCCGTCAGGCAGCCGGTTCGGCTGTCGCCTATCTCGACGACACCACGATGGTGTTGTCGGCTACCACCGCGTCCAAGCGCCCGAAAGAGAACTTGGACTTCTTCCCGCTGACCGTTGACGTCGAAGAGCGGATGTACTCCGTCGGACGTATCCCCGGTTCGTTCTTTCGCCGTGAGGGACGCCCCAGCGAGGACGCGATCCTCACCTGCCGGCTCATCGACCGCCCGCTGCGCCCGTCCTTCACCAAGGGACTGCGCAACGAGATCCAGATCGTCGAGACGATCATGTCCCTCGACCCTGAGCACCTTTACGACGTCGTCGCGATCAACGCCGCATCGATGTCGACACAGCTCTCCGGGATCCCGTTCAGTGGCCCGATCGGCGGCGTCCGCGTTGCTCTGATCGACGGCCAGTGGGTCGGATTCCCGACGCACTCCGAGCTTGAGCGGGCCGTCTTCGACATGGTCGTTGCCGGTCGCGTTGTCGAGCACGAGGGCCAGGTGGACGTCGCGATCATGATGGTCGAGGCCGAGGCAACCGAGGAAACGGTCAATCTGATCGCAGGCGGCGCCACCGCACCGACTGAAGAGGTCGTGGCGCAGGGCCTTGAGGCTGCCAAGCCGTTCATTCGCGCGCTCTGCGATGCGCAGGCCGAGCTTGCAGCAGTGGCTGCCAAGCCGACCCGCGAGTTCCCGCTCTACCTCGATTACCAGGACGACGTCTTCACCGCAGTCGAGCAGACGGCCTCAGCTGAGCTCGCCGCCGCCCTCACGATCGCCGGCAAGCAGGATCGCGAAGCTGAGACGTCACGCATCTCCGACCTCGTTACCGACAAGGTCGCCAGCCAGTTCGAAGGCCGTGAGAAAGAGGTCAACGCGGCGTTCCGCGCGCTGACCAAGAAGCTCGTTCGCGACCGCATCTTGCGCGACCAGGTGCGCATGGACGGGCGCGGCCCGTCCGACATCCGCCGCCTGTCGGCCGAGGTCGGCGTTGTTCCGCTGACGCACGGCTCGTCGCTCTTCGAGCGTGGCGAGACCCAAATCATGGGTGTGACGACGCTGAACATGCTCCGCATGGAGCAGCAGCTCGACACGCTCAACCCGATGAACCGCAAGCGGTACATGCACAACTACAACTTCCCGCCCTACTCGACCGGTGAGACCGGCCGAGTTGGTTCGCCCAAGCGTCGCGAGATCGGACACGGTGCGCTCGCTGAGCGTGCGCTTGTTCCCGTTCTGCCGACGCGCGAGGAGTTCCCGTACGCGATTCGTCAGGTCTCTGAGGCGCTCGGCTCCAACGGGTCGACCTCAATGGGCTCTGTCTGCGCATCGACGATGTCGCTGCTGCACGCTGGCGTCCCGCTGAAGGCTCCGGTCTCCGGCATTGCCATGGGTCTGGTCAGCGGTGAGGTTGACGGCAAGACCGAGTACGTCGCGCTCACCGACATCCTTGGAGCCGAGGACGCCTTCGGCGACATGGACTTCAAGATTGCCGGCACCGAGCAGTTCGTCACGGCGCTGCAGCTCGACACCAAGCTCGACGGCATTCCCGCCTCGGTGCTCGGCGCTGCGCTGAACCAGGCGCGGGCGGCGCGTCTGACGCTGCTCGAGGTCATGTCCGAGGCCATTGACGGTCCTGACGAGATGGCGCCGAACGCGCCCCGCGTCATCACTGTGAAGATCCCGGTCGACAAGATCGGCGAGGTCATCGGCCCGAAGGGCAAGATGATCAACTCGATCCAGGACGAGACCGGCGCCGACATCACGATCGACGATGACGGAACGATCTACATCGGCGCTGTCGACGGCCCATCGGCCGAGGCTGCTCGTTCGATGGTCAACTCGATCGCCAACCCGACGATGCCCGAGGTGGGCGAGCGCTACCTGGGCACTGTGGTCAAGACCACGACGTTCGGTGCATTCATCTCGCTGCTCCCCGGCAAGGACGGCCTGCTGCACATCTCCGAGATCAAGAAGATGGTGGGCAAGCCCCGCATCGACTCGGTCGACGACGTGCTCTCGGTCGGCCAGAAGGTTCGCGTCGAGATCAAGGAGGTCGACGACCGCGGCAAGCTGTCGCTGACCGCCGCCAAGGACGATGACGAGGCCGACGCCGACGCCGCAGCAGACGTCCCAGCAGACGCCTGAGCCACGACCGACTGACGTGAGCACCCGCACGCTGCACCGGGGCCAGGACGGAAGCGTTGTCAAGCGCACCGTCCTGCCCGGTGGGCTGCGGGTGGTCACCGAGTCGGTACCGACCATGCGGTCGGTCTCGTTCGGCGTCTGGGTCGGGGTCGGCTCGCGCGACGAGTCGGGCAAGCAGGCCGGCGCGAGCCACTTCCTCGAACACCTGCTCTTCAAGGGCACTCGACAGCGCAGCGCGTTGGACATCTCGTCGGCCATCGACCGGCTCGGCGGTGAGATGAACGCCTTCACCGGCAAAGAGTTCACCTGCTTCTACGCGCGGGTGCTCGACGCCGACCTTCCCATCGCCGTCGACGTCGTCACCGACATGGTGCTGTCGTCGACGATCACCGGGCCGGACTTCGAGTCCGAGCGCGGCGTGATCCTCGAAGAGATCGCCATGCACGACGACGACCCAAGTGATGTCGTGCACGACACC